>CAZJWF010000024.1:14261-34642 GCA_964549375.1 uncultured Neomegalonema sp. | reverse complement strand
AGGACTTAAAATCCTTCCAGTGTGGGTTCGAATCCCACCGCCCGCACCATGATTTTGGTCTTAAAGCACCGCAACTGCTTCCAGAATTTTATCGGAAACTTCTACAGGACCGCCTTTTTTGCGGTTGGCGTGGCGGCGGGCGCCGGGGAGGCGAGCGCCTTCCATGTTTTCGATCTTACCCAATAGTTTTTCGCCATGCGCAAGAAAATTGGCTCCTGCGGTCTTGGATGGATCAATGGCCATCAGAAATTCCCCGCCGTTGAAAGGACAGCCGGGAACGGCGGTTTCCTTGGCTTCAAAGCTAAACACTTCGCCGATCATGGCACCGGCCATCAATTCGATCATCAGGGCAATGGCGGAGCCTTTATACCCACCAAAGGCAAGCTGAACGCCGCCATCCAGAATTGCGGCGCCATCGGTGGTTGGGTTGCCGTCTTTATCTAGGCCGGTTCCCTCCGGTACGGGATGACCGTCGCGCGCGTGAATCATCACGTCTCCGCGCGCGATCACGGATGCCGCTTGGTCGAATGCCAGAACCTCCCCATTTGGGCGCGGCCAGGCAAAAGCCATCGGATTCGTACCGAACAGAGCTTCTCGGCCCCCTGTCGGAGCGACATAAGGAACAGCGGCGGTAACGGCGAATCCGACGAGGCCCTGCTCGGCGAGCATCTCGACCTCAGGCCAGAGTGCTGCGAAATGCCGGATACGCATCAATCCGCACATCGCGATGCCTTGCTCTTTGGCCAAGGCAATGAGGGGATCTTTGGCGCGCTCCAGTGCCAATGACGCAAAACCTTCTTGTCCTTGAACCTTCAGGACGGACGGCGCGACTTTTTCGATGGTGGGATCGGCGGATCCATTCGCATCCCCCTCTCGCAGACCTTTAACATAGGCTGGAAGGCGAAAGAGACCGTGCGATTGAGCCCCATCTCGTTCCGCGGCGGTCATGGTGCGCGCGACGGCGGCGGCGTTGGCGGCATTACAGCCGTTGTCCAAAAGTGTTTTCTCGCCGAGAGAATAAACGTCTTCAATTGTCATTAAGGCCATCGTCGCGCTCCACTACAAAGGGTGAGCGACCGTGACGAGACCAGAAATGAAAATCAAGAGGCGGCGTGGGCTTATTCCCGCCCGAACAACATCGCGACGACGATACGCTCATTGCGAATGGCGGTTCCGACACCGGCAAGTCGCAATTTCGGGTCGAGCATGGCCTCGCGGTGACCTTCTTTAGAATTCAGCCAGTCCAAAACGGCGCGGCGGACGGTTTCCTCGTATTGCCATGTGATTTCACCCTCGGCAGTCCAGAGGTTTTCCGCGACCTCGGCAAACTGGGTGACGTTCGCTTCTTCAAGTCGCGCCTGCAAGTCTCGCCCGTCTGGGGAAAAGTGTCCGAAAAAATCTCCTGACAACATATCGCCTGCATAGGAACCGGCGACCAGACCCAACGACGAATCGGCGGTCAGCGGTTGCAGGCCCTTGTTCGTGCGTTGCAGATTGATTGTTTTGAAGATCGATTTGCTGACTTTCAGGGAATAATCGTAGGAAGACGGTCCCCACGGCCCGTTGCGATCTGCGCCGGCAATCGTTGAAACCAGCCTCGCCTCCTGCGCGGTAGCGACGGGAGCAAGCATGGCGAAAGCAAGCGCTGCGGCGAGAGTGCGAAGAAGCATCACGGAACGAACCTCAATCTGAGCAATTTTAGCGACATTGCGCGTGGTATGGTTAGCAATTCATTAACCGCCACACAAATCACGTCAGGCGGAATTGTCCGGGATTGATCGGAACCCATGCTTCCACGGCGGCGGTCGCGATGACGTTCGTCTGATCGAGTGTCGGGTGTTCGACATTCAATCCCCCTTTTCGGGCCGTCACAATGGCCTGACCGCGCGGCAGTGTGGCGGCAACGGCATCGGTATCGACTTTGCCCGGGTGTTGAACGCCGATGGTCACGCGAACTTCCATCTCTTCGTGGTTTAGCTCCAAACTGCGGAACAGCAGCAGTGAGGAATGATGAAGCGCGTCTTGGACGGCGCGTTTCGCAGCCTTTGTGTAATCTTCGCCGTAAAGGTCGTTGCCGGTTCCCATCTCTAAAATGATGCGCCTCATCCTGCGGTCTCCATGTCAAAGCTGACGGTGGCGGCGACATTGGCAATCACGGTGAACTTGCTGCCATCTTCACTGGGCACGTCGAGACCGCCTTCCGTGACTTCGACGGTTGCTGTCCCGTAAGGGAGTACGGCGGCGACCGCGTCCGTATCGACGTTTTTCGGCTGAGCTACGCCCACTTTCACATGAACTTTCATCGCATCGCGTGGAAATCCAAACGCATCGGCCATATTCAGAGAATTGTGCCATAGTGCATCCTTGAGCGCACGGATTGCAGCTTTGGTATGATCTCCACCTTGCAGGTCTGTGCCCATGCCGAATTCAACGGCGACTGGCGTAATGGCCATTTAAGATTCCAGTGTATTGAGTGCTTGATTAAAGATTGCGCGGTCCACATTGCCTCCCGATGCCGTCACGATGACCGCCTCTCCATCAATCTGATCTTGGCGAAAGAGGGCGGCGGCAAGGGCGGCGGCTCCTCCCGGTTCAACGACAATCCGCAACCACCGCCATGCCAGCGCCATTGCGCGTAAGGCTTCGTCATCGGAAACCGCTAAACCCGGCCCAAAGAGGCGTTGCCCAACAGGAAAGGTCAGATCACCGGGGGTGGGTGTCAGAATCGCGTCCTGAATGGACCCGGACATCCGGGCGTTGGTGACTTTTTCCCCCGCGATCAGCGAGCGACCAAAATCGTCAAATTCTTCTGGTTCCGCAGGTCGCACGCGCAAATTTGGCGCGTCGGCTTCTACACCAAGCGCAACCCCGGCACCAAGACCGCCGCCCGAGCAACACACGATGAAGTCGGCGCGATCCACGCCTAGCATGGCGGCTTGTTCGGCGACCTCCAGACCGATCGTGCCTTGGCCAGAAATCACATAGCGATCATCATAGGGCCGCACGAGCGTTAGGCCGCGTTCGTTTTCGAGGGCTTCGCCGATGTCTTCGCGGCTTTCATTTTCCCGATCGTAGAGGATCACCTCCGCGCCATACCCGCGTGTCGCGTCAATTTTTGCGCTGGGCGCATCCTTGGGCATGATAATGACCGCGGGAGCCTCGTGAATCTGAGCTGAATGGGCGACGGCTTGCGCATGATTGCCCGAGGAAAAAGCAACGACCCCGCGTTTGAGTTCATCTGCACTCAGCAGCGAAATGCGGCTCCACGCACCGCGAAATTTGAACGAGCTGGTGCGCTGCAAACATTCGGCTTTGACGAGTACACGGCGTCCAGCGATGTCATTAACTTGCGGTGCCTCCAACAAAGGCGTGATCCGTGCAACACCCGCAAGCCGCTTCGCCGATGCTCGGATGTCGTCAATGTCAGGAGCGCTGTTGGCGTCGGTCATGCCGCCCGAACCTTTGCATCTACCTGCATAAGAAAAGCATTGATCGCGGAGACAGACTCGTACTCATCCAGCAAAGGCACATGCCCGCGCCCCTTGATGGTTACTGCTGTTAAGTCCGGTTTGGCACGGCGCATTTCTTCGACGGTTTGGACCGACAGCAAATCAGAGTTTTCCCCGCGCAAAACCAGCGTCGGAATATCAGCCATTGCCCGAAATTGAGGCCACATCTCCGCAACGGGTCCAGTCTGTTCCAGCACGGCGTCGCGCAGTTTCAGATCGTAATCCAACACGGGCTTTCCATTTTCTTCGCGAAAGGTTCGCTGTGCCCATGCCAACCAGTCTGGTGCGCGAAGGTCTGGAAAGTCTTCTGCGTGGCTTGCCTCAATGGCAGCGGCGGCATCCTCCCAATTATCCAGAGGGACGGGCGGGATACCGAGGTAATCTTTGATGCGGTCTAGCCCTTTGGCGTCAAGGACGGGTCCAATGTCGTTCAAGACGACACCTGCCATCATAGAAGGACGAACGCCGCACAGGATCATCGCGGCAAGCCCGCCCCGCGATGTGCCAAGGACAATGCAAGGCCGGTCAAACTCGGCTGAGATCAGGGATAAGACGTCTCCGACTTCGGTGACGAGGTTATAATTTTGATAGTTCGGATCGTAATCCGAACGGCCCCGTCCCCGCGCATCGAGCGAGATTACCCGACGCTCGCTTTCGAGGATCGTTGCGATGGCATGAAAGTCCGCTGAATTTCGTGTCAGACCCGGCAAGCATAAAACTGGCGTCGCGTCAGAAATGCGCGAGCCATATTCGCGAAAACTCAGGGTCAGGCCATCCGTTGTTGGCAAGGTGCGGGTTTTGTACGCTCGATCCAAGGTTTGGAATCCTTTTCGCGGAGTCGATAATCGGCACTGTCAGAAGATCGGCAACGTGCCGAATGTAAATAGTTTGCCCGCGCTGGCAATTCTACGCAACCTTGGTCGAGAAAATTTCTGCGGTAGGGCGACGAAATTCACGCGCCGCCCATTATCTGTGCAGATATCAGCGCAGCCGCGCGCGATAAACCGCAACGTTTTCCAGAACGCGCTGAACATAGTTGCGAGTTTCGTGGAATGGGATTCGCTCGATCCAATCGACCATGCTGATCTCTCCCCGTCTGGGGTCGCCATTACGGTCGATCCAACTGTCGATACGCCCCGGCCCCGCATTATAGGAAGCAATCGCCAGAGGGTATGATCCCTCAAACCGCTCAAGCAGGCGCGAAAGATAACATTGACCGATGATCGCATTATAGTTGCGGTCTGATCCAAGCCGCGCGCGCGAATAACGCATCCCCGTTGCGCCGACAGTTCGTTTCGCTGTGGCGGGCATCACTTGCATGACGCCTTGCGCGCCTGCGCTACTGCCTGCGGTGGGGTCAAAGCCACTTTCCTGTCGCGCAATCGAAAGCGTCAAGGCCCGTTCTGGCGCGGTTTCATTGCGGCACCCTTGGATCGGCAGACGCACAAGTGGGTGCGAAATTTCTGGAATAAATATTCCGTCTTCCCGGACCTTTCGGCTCAATCCGACAGAGATACGAAATGCCCCTTGCTGCTCGGCGATGAGGCCAAGCGCTTTGACCTCGTTTGCGTTGTTGCAGGATTTTGCGGCGTCATAGAAAAAAGTACGGGCCGGAACGATGGCACCGCCCAACGCAAGGGCGCTACCTACGGCGACGCGGTGATCCTTGGTACATTGACCGGATGCTGGTGCAATCTGTCCGGGAATATTCAGGCGCGCCTGCCCTGTGAGGCGTTCAGACGCGAGTTGTCCGTAAAAGGCACTTTGGTATTTTGCGCCTTCGCTGCGCCATTCGGTCGCCGCCGCTTGGTCGTTCATCGCTATGGCGGCTTCGCCCGCCCAGAATGCAGCTCTTGCTTTGCTGACGGGCGTTTTCACGCCGCGATGAAGCCGGGAAAAATGTATCAGAGCGCGCTTCGGATCGTTGTGACGACGCAAAGCAATCCAACCGGCAATCCATTCCATATCGGCGAAGTACTTACCTGAGGAAATCCCATGACCCGCCGCAAGCGCATATGCACGTTTATGGCGTTTCGCATCGAGCGCTTCTCGGACAAATAAAGCGCGTTCGTCGCCCCATTTCTCGGCATTTCCGAGGCGATTTTGCGCTGAGGCCTCCAGCATCATTTCTTCCGCACCAGACCTGAGGCCGCGCTTTTTACGCCAAACCATCCTTGCATAAGCAAGACCGGGATCACCCCGCAAGACCGGAGGAACCGACGCGACAAGGCCGTCCACGTTGTCTTCGTTTTTCAACAGAGCGATCCGGGCGGTTCCCAGGGCGCGCATTGGACCCGAAACCCGGCGCAGATGACGCTTGGCGGGGGTCAGGCGTGTCCGCCAAATCAGGTTGTCGAGGCGTTGGTCGTTCAGGGGTCGCAGGACATTCCCAAATCGAGAGATCAGCCGGCCTTCATATTCGGTGGTCAGGTCTTTGTGCAGCCACGCATCAATCGCAATCTGATTGGCTCTTTCGTGTTGGCCAACGGCTTGTAGGGCCTCTGCGTAAAGGGCCGCGCCCTTACCCGTATAGGGGCTGTTGCGGTCAAAGAAATTGACGAGCTTGGTCGCTGGAAATAATCCGGGACTAAGAACACCCTCACCATGAGATTGGATCCGCCGTTCATCCGGCCAATCGGGATGTGTTTCAATCCAGACAGCCACTCGCTCGAAATCTGTGATGCCGGGTTGACGCAAACGCAGCCATTCATAGGCTTCCAGCGCGACGGGATCGCGTAAGGACCGCGCTGCGTCGCGCGCCGCCGTCCATTCTTTCGATCTGGCCTTGGAGACCATGCGTTTCAACGCCTCTGCACGAGGGCCGTCTTGTGTTGCAGCGTGCGCCGTTTGTGCGCCTAAGGCGACAAAAGCACCCATCGAGACCGCGAGGACACGGTTTCGGAGCTTTGTTCGGATCATGATAGCCTGCTCGTTCCACGTTTCGTGGTTGTTCACGACACACTATCAAAAGAATTGCATTGCTGCAAAGTTTGCGTATCGCGTGCGGGTATCCGTGACCTTCGAACGGTCTTGGTTCTAAGGATTCACCGGTCATTTGGGCGGATCAAGCCCGTGAATAGCGGTCCGCACCGAATATTATTTTCATCCGCAGCTTGCTTCCTCTAGGGTCCACTCTCACTCTAGTTTTAGGAAAGATTCGACCGATGTCTGCCACTCAATCCCTAGCCGAGCGTTTCAGAGGGTCTATGCCCGCACTGGTCACGCCGTTCAAAAACGGTGATGTGGATGAGGATGCACTCAAACAGCTCATAGAGTGGCAAATCGCAGAAGGGAGCCACGGCATCGTTCCCGTGGGCACCACCGGCGAATCCCCGACATTGACGCATGAAGAACACGAACGGGTCATCGCCCTGACCGTAGAGACTGTGGCGGGCCGTGTTCCCGTGATGGCAGGGGCCGGATCGAACAACACTGCCGAAGCAATCCGGTTTATGAAGCATGCAGCGGAAGTTGGCGCCGATGCCGCGTTGGTGGTCACGCCGTATTACAACAAGCCGACACAGCGGATGCTTTATGAGCATTATAAAGCCCTGCATGATTCAGCAGATATCCCGATCTTTATTTATAATATTCCAGGACGCTCGGTCGTGGATATGTCGACGGAGACAATGGTGGAGCTGTTCAAGCTGCCCCGGATTGTTGGGATCAAGGATGCGGGCGGCGATGTCGGGAAAGTTGCGCTGCAACGGCAAGCGATGGGACCGGACTTTATTCAGTTCTCAGCCGAAGACCCAACCGCTGTCGGTTATAATGCGATGGGCGGGGTGGGCTGTGTTTCTGTGACTGCCAATGTCGCACCGGCGGCTTGTGCTAAACTGCAAGAAGCCTGTCTCGCAGGGGATTATGCTGAGGCGCTGAAATGGCAAGATCGGTTGTTGCCGTTGCACACAGCGGTCTTTATCGAATCCAGTCCGGCGCCAACTAAATATGCACTTTCGCTGCTCGGGAAATGCGAGGAGGATGTGCGGATGCCGATTTGCCCTGTGACCGAGGACTCTAAAACCGTCATCCGCGAAGCAATGGTTCATGCAGGCATCTTGAACTAATCCTAGAGTGGATGAGGAGGTCCGGCGTTGACGTCGGAGTGTGAAAGTGGCCGCTGCAAAGACGAAGGCGAAACCCGGCGATAACGGCAAGCTGATTGCGGAGAACCGCAAGGCGCGGCACAACTATGCCATCGAGGATACGTTGGAGGCTGGTCTGGTTTTAACTGGCACCGAGGTTAAGTCTCTGCGCTCGGGTCAGGCGAATATCGCCGAAAGCTATGCCTCGCCGGAGCATGAAGAGATGTGGCTGATCAACTCAGCCATCCCTCCGTACCCGCAAGCCAGCCATGCGATGAACCACGAAGAACGCCGTCCTCGAAAACTGCTGCTGAAAAAGCGTGAGATCGAAAAGCTGAAACAAGCGCGGGAACGTCAGGGCATGACGATTGTACCCCTGCGCCTTTTCTTCAATGATCGGGGCATTGCCAAACTTCAGATCGGTGTCGCTCGAGGTAAGAATGTCGCGGACAAACGCCAAGATTCCAAGAAACGTGATTGGCAGCGGGATAAAGCGCGATTGCTGCGCGACAAAGGGTGATGACGTCAGCCTGACCAATCAAGGTCGATCAATTATTGGCAACCGCCCTCAGCCCATTTCATCAGCTTATGTTTGAAGCCCCCGCCGTAGGGATGCTGAATCCGCGTGAGCCGGGCCTTGTCGTGATTGAAATAGTATGCGCCTTGCTCACAAAGGTTGGCTTGATTGAAACTGTGACATCCCGCGCATGATACTTCATTCCATGTTTTGTCGGGGACGCTGTCAGCCGGACCGAACGTTGCTACGCCGCTCGCCAGATCAAGCAGCGATTGGCCTTCGAGTTCAGGGAACTTATCCGAGAATTTGTCGTCAAAGCTTAGCGGCTTTTGTTTCGCCGGCGGTTCAACGGCCAAGGCAGCTGTGGTTGGAGCGACTGCTGCAACCACGCTGGCGGAAATTTCGGGGTTATTGGCAGGGGTGGGCACGTCGATCTTGGTCGGTGTCTCTGTGATAACCCGCTCTGCCGTCACTGCAGTCTCAGATTTAGCCGGGGCCGGTGCGAGGCTGTTCGCCGATACGTCTTCATCGAAGACGGGAACTTCATAAACGACCGTTTCGCCGCGAACGGATTGAGTGCCTTTGACATAGGCAAAGCCTGTTCCAATAACCACAAGAAGTACGGCGACAGCAGCGAAGGAGCCGCGGTTGCTCCGGCGTTTTGTTTCGGGCTGGGTTTCGCTTTCCGCTTTGGGCGTTTCTTTCTTCGCTGGGACGGCAATGCTTGTCGCGGCGATGTTGCGGCGGGCAGGAATTGTGATCTGACCCTCAACGTCCTCATTCGTCGTTGCATCGGCGTCAGGCATCGGTGCGCTTTGCTGGACGCGTTTTTGCTCAGCAGGGTGGCTCGCTGTATCAATTGAGGCTGATGAAGATGATTGCAGTCCCACCTTTTGAGGTGGCACGGATGGTCTCACCTCAGCAGTCGAGGTCCGCGCAACTACGCTATCTCTGCCGGATATTTTTGAATCCGCATTGCCGGTTGTCTTCAAAGGTCTGAAAGCCGGAGAAACTTCGACCCCATCAAGTTCGGCGACCAGTTCAGCAAGCGGGTTATCTAATTCTACAATTGAATGATCCCCATCGCGTGAGGCCGCGTTTGCCATCGGATCGATAGACGTTTCGTTGCTCATTTTTGTCCTCAGTCGTCCATCGATGCAGCGACTCGCATAGGCGCGAGGGGGCCGCGTTACACCGCTGAGATACGTAAACACGGTTAATGGATGCTTATTGGAAAGAGAGCCATCTTTAGGAATAAGGCCGAAACCTCAATTTGTTATCCATCTTTCGTTAAGCATAAAGCGCATAAAAGTTGCTCGATTCTTGGGGCCGGACGAGCCTCATCGTAACCAAACTGGAAGGTTGGATGGTTCATGTTTTTGCCGGGTTTGTCCGGCCGTTGATCATTGCAAGCGCTATTCTGAGCGGTACAACGCCGGTTCAAGCTGACCCCTTACAAAGTGGATGGGCGCTTGATGCTGGGGCTTCGACGGTGACGTTCGGTTCGCAGCATTCCTCAGACATTGTTGAGACACATGCGTTCGAAGCATATCGCGGCGTGATTGATCAGAGCGGAGCGGCGGTTTTGAAAATTCGCCTTGCTTCTCTCAATACTCAGAACGACATGCGCGATGTCCGGCTGCGCTATCTCTTTTTCGAGACGTTCAAGTTTCCGGAGGCGACTGTCAACACGCAGATTGCGCGTGAAGATTTTTACGAGCTGGATGAAGTACGGCAACTCAACCTCACTCTGCCATTCACACTTGATCTGCATGGCGTTGTCCAAGAGCTGTCCGCAGATGTCATCGCATCCTTGGGCACGGATAAATCAGTTTCGGTGACAACGGCTCAGCCGGTTGTCATCCGTGCTGAAGATTTCGGATTATTGCCGGGGTTATCGCGTTTAGAAGATGCATTCTATGGCGAGATTCAGCCTGAATTTCCCGTCACATTTGAATTGATATTCCGGCCTTATCAAGCCGATCTCCCAAGCCTTGTCAGCACATCTAAACAATTGCGCGAAGCGTGCGAAGCGCGATTGGCGAAGGCGGCAACGCCGGGAGAGGTTCAGTTCCAAAAGGGCAGTTCTCAGGTCGCTGAATCCAGCCGCCCTGCCTTGGAACGAATTGTTGGCATTGCCAAAGAATGCGAAGGACTGACGATCACCGTGGAGGGACACACGGATTCTGTCGGGGCGGAAAGCGCGAACCAAACATTGTCTGAAAAGCGCGCAAACAGCGTTGCAAAATATCTGGTGAAAATCGGTTTGCCAGAAAGCAGCATTTCCGCTCGTGGTCGGGGAGAGACAGAGCCGATCGCCGCCAACGATACCGCAAGCAACCGCGCAAAAAATCGCCGGATCGAATTTCATATCGACCCTGAGAGCTGATCGAAGCCGACTTATCTTGAGCGGTCGAAGACGGCCCAGTCATTGACATTCAGCGTGTCGCCTGTCATGCGCGCAGGGTTCCCGACCCTGTCTGAGAGAGACGAAAATGGGCTTTAAGACCGGCATCGTCGGCCTGCCAAATGTTGGCAAGTCGACCCTCTTTAACGCGTTGACACGCACCGCTGCGGCACAAGCCGCCAACTTTCCGTTCTGTACCATCGAGCCGAATGTTGGCGAAGTTTCTGTCCCGGATCAACGCCTTGATACAATTGCGAAAATCGCAGATTCGGCCAAAATTATTCCAGCGCGGATGACCTTTGTCGATATTGCCGGATTGGTGAAGGGCGCGTCGAAAGGCGAGGGACTTGGGAATCAGTTTCTCGCGAATATCCGAGAGGTTGATGCCATCGCGCATGTCTTGCGCTGTTTTGAAGATGGCGAAGTTACCCATGTCGAGGGCCGTGTTGATCCGATTGCCGATGCCGAGATTATCGAGACCGAATTGATGCTCGCCGACTTGGAAAGCATTGATAAGCGCCTTGCCAGTTCTGTGAAGCGAATTAGGGGCGGCGATAAAGAGGCCGCGCAGCAGGCCGCCCTAATGGAAAAGGTCAAAGTGCTGCTCGAAGATGGTCGTCCCGCACGCGAAATGGAGGTCGATGACGAAGATCAACGAGCATGGCGGATGCTTCAGCTCATCACCGCAAAGCCGGTGATGTTCGTTTGCAATGTTGATGAGGACTCTTCGGCGAATGGCAATGAACATTCCGCGCGGGTCGCTGGAATGGCAGCGACGCAAGGCGCCTCTTCGGTCGTTATTTCGGCGGCGATTGAAGCGGAAATCTCTCAGCTTGGCGACGAAGATCGGACCGCATTCCTAGAAGAGATGGGATTGGATGAACCGGGTCTCGACCGGCTCATTCGCGCCGGATATTCGATGCTGGATCTGATCACGTATTTCACATGCGGCCCTAAAGAAGCCCGCGCTTGGACAATTCCAGCCGGATTCCGCGCACCACAGGCGGCAGGCGTGATTCATACGGATTTCGAGAAAGGCTTCATTCGCTCTGAAACGATTGCCCATAGCGATTACGTCGAACTGGGCGGTGAGCAACCTGCAAAAGATGCCGGAAAAATGCGCTTGGAAGGTAAAGATTATACCGTCGTTGACGGCGACATCATGCACTTCCGGTTCGCAAACTAGAGCACCTTCTGCGATCCTTGATCATCGAAGGTGTTCTGGAAAGCTCGGTGCCATTGTCTTCCCGACAAACAATTTGGCCGGGGCATGACTTTGATTGTCGTTGAGGGAACGGGTAGTGAGCGGAGCACCTTCTGGTGCAACCGCGCAACATGCGTTAATCGACGAGGGTTTTCACCAGATCCACCAATTTGCGGCGGGTCTCGACATTTCCGATTTTACTGAAAGCCGTATTTAGTTGCAGGCCTTCTGCGCTACTGACAAAGCCCATCACATATTCGGTTTGGTCAGGCTCTTTCATACCTTCCGCTGAACCCGGAAGATTCTCAACTGCGGTGCCAGGCATATCTTCGAAGAAGAATTGCACAGGGACATCAAGAATGCTTGCGATGGTAAAAAGACGGCTCGCGCCGATACGGTTCGCGCCTTTTTCATACTTTTGAACTTGTTGAAAAGTTAGGTTCAGCTTTTCTCCAAGACGTTCTTGAGACATTCCAATCATCATGCGGCGTAATCTCACGCGGCTTCCAACATGGATGTCGATGGGGTTTGGGGATTTTGTCACGATTGCTCCGGGTTCCAGTTTGGACTCAATGAAGTTTCGAAACTCAGTTACGGATCGCAAAAATACTAGACAACCAGAAAGCAAAATTGTTTAATGTATACTGATAGTTGTCTCTGATAAGAAATTCTACGTAGGCACTAATTTTACCGCCGCTACCTTCATCAGATTGTGTATCAAGATCAAGCAAACAATTTCAATTTTGCCTTCTAACGCTATTTTTCCGCTAGGTTTTTCTATCTGAAACCATCCATGATTTATAGTGCGCTGAACTTAAACTTTTACGTGTTGTGTCCAGATTTTGAGAGATTTAGTCCATCTCTCCCGACAATAGATAGCAAAAACGCCAGTAGCAACCCTAAGCCGAATAATATATCTTCATATTTCCTGTAGGTAGTTTTTGGCAGGCTTTTTGGCAAAGGTTGCAGAAGAATGCCGGGTTTATTCAATTCGAGCGAGGCTATGATTCGACCATAACCGTCGATCATGGCTGAGACACCTGTATTGGCGGAGCGCGCGACGGGTAGGCCGCGTTCAATTGCGCGGACTCGCGCCATCGCGAGGTGCTGATATGGACCAACCCAATTTCCGAACCAGGCGTCATTCGTCACTTGCACCAGCCATTCATCTTGCGCGGCGCGGCGCATAATCTCCGCCGGGAAAATAGCCTCGTAGCAAATCATGGGAACAAAGGCGGGCAGACCGGCAACCTGCATGCTGCGTTCGCGCGCCGTGCCCGAGGTAAATCCTCCCGGCAGCGAGATCATGGCGCGCAGTCCTAGTCGCGACAGCAGTGGCTCCAATGGGACTTTTTCGCCGAAGGGAACGAGATGCTGTTTGTCGTAAACGTCGAGGACCGTTCCGTCGCTGCCGACGGCAATCAGACTGTTAAATGCCTTCTCCCCTTCGAAACGCACGGCCCCGGCGAGCAAAACCGCACCTGGTTTCAGCACCTCGGAGATCAAGCGGCGCAAGTCCGGGTCTTTATCTACTTGATAGGGCGTTGCCGCCTCGGGCCAGACAACGACATCGGCACCTTGTTCCCCAAGCTGACGGGTTTTGTTGAGTAGGTCGATGAGATGCGCTTCACGCAGATGCGGTTGCCACTTATCCTTTTGGGCAACATTGGGCTGGACGAGACCGATGCGCGGGCTGGTCGAATTCGTCGGCGGGGCGGACTGCATCACGCGCGCGTGGTTTATGCCTCGTAGGCTGGCATGGGTGAAAGGCATCGTAAAGACCACAAGGGCGAGCGCGAACCACGACAGCCGCTTCATGGCACCGTGCGCGATGGCCGCATGACCCAGCATCATGCAAACCAGAACGGTCCAGAGCGTCACGCCATAGATGCCGATCTCTGCCGCAAGCTGGATCGCGTGACTGTCCACCCATGCGTAGCCAATCAAGCTCCACGGAAAACCGCTAAAGATATTCCCGCGCAGCCATTCCATACCGACTAAGGCAAACGTTATCGCAAAGGGAGCACCCCAACTGTTTGAGCCGATCCGCTTCGCAAGCCAAAATCCGGTGCCCCAAAATAACGACATGCCACCCGCCATGCCCGCCACGGCAAATGGGATCATCCAGCCGTAAATTTCAGGCTGAACCAAAAAGGGTTCCGCAATCCAATGTAGCGTCCCGCCGAAATACCCAAGGCCCGCAAACCACCCTGTCCAAAAGGCGGCGCGTCCCGTCTCAGCTTCGTGCCATAGATAGTAAAGGCCCGGCAGCGCGAGTACCAAAATCCAGGGAATAGAAAAAGGAGGTTGCGAGAGGACGGCTAAAACACCCGCCAACATTGCCAGAAGCCGTCCTCCCCAACGCGATAATCCCACTATTGTGCTGCCTGTGCATGGGCTTCATCTTCATGGGGGGCTTCGGCATCGGCGAGGGTCACGCGCAGGCGTTTGATCCGGCGCGGGTCAGCGTCTAGAATTTCAAACTCGTGGCCATTGGGATGGCAAATCACCTCGCCGCGTGCGGGAATACGATTGCAAATCATGAAGACCAGACCACCAAGGGTATCGACATCTTCTTCTTTGTCGTCTAGCAGCAGGATACCGATCTCTTGCTCGAAATCTTCAATATCGGCCCGTGCCGTTACCGTATAAGAGCCATCGGCGGCGCGCCGCCAAGTCGCGCCATTTGTCGTGTCGTGCTCGTCTTCAATTTCCCCGACGATCAGCTCGAGCAAATCTTCAATCGTGATCAACCCATCGACGCCGCCATATTCGTCAATGACGAGTGCCATATGCATCCGCTGGGCTTGCATCGCTTGCAGCAAAGTCCCGCACGGCATTGACGGCGGAACGGTTAAGGTTCGGCGTAGGTGGTTCGTCGCCTTAAAATTTTCGATCAGCGCGTTATCATTGGTCTGCGCGCTAAAGGCCATGAACAGATCTTTGACGTGAATAAATCCTAAGGGATCATCCAGCGTGTCGCGAAAAACCGGCAGTCGGGAGTGACCGCCGGTGCGAAACACTTCCATGACTTCGGTAAAAGGCGTGTCAGCATCAACAGCGATGACATCGGCACGCGGCACCATTGCGTCAGAGACACGTTGCTCGCCCATTTTTCTGACATTGGCGAGTAGAGCGCGCTGTTGAGCATCGTTCTCGGCAGTGCTGGGCGATGATGCTGTTTCGGAACGGCCCGACCGCGCAAACAAGATCTTGGCCGCCACTTTCAGGCGGGAGAATACCGAATGTCGTCCTTCGTTATCAGTACTGTCTACTGACCGATTGGATAATGGAGGACTGTCAGGGTCGTTCATGGCTCTCGCGTTCCATAAGCTGTCTGTCTATCGCCCGGTTCCTCGTAAGGATTCGGGATGCCAAGCACCTTAAGCGCGGCAATTTCCAAGCTTTCCATACGCTCTGCATCCTCCTCCATATCATGAGTATAGCCGATCAAATGCAACGAGGCATGAACAATTAAGTGTTGATAATGGTTCCTAAAAGGTCGGTTGGCCAAGGACGCCTCGCGCTCAAGGGTCTCAAAGGCAAGTGCGATGTCACCCAAGGACGGTATTTCATCGGGTAAATGAGGAGTTGCAAGGGCAGGAAAAGATAAGACATTGGTTGGCTTATTAATATTGCGAAAATCGCGGTTCAAGACGGCGACTCGGGTGTCATCAGCCAATAGTACGCTCAGAGACGCGCGTTGATTGTGCTTTGCCATAGCCAAAGCCGCTGTAACCGCGCGTTCGGAAAGGTCTTCGACTTCCGGCAGCGCCTCTGCCCAGCGGGGATCGTCGATCATAATCTCGATTTCGGGGATGTTCGTCATAGAACGTCGGGTTATCCGCCCTCACGTTTCGCTGCGCCCGCATAGGCGTCGATGATCTTGGCGACCAGCGGATGACGGACAACGTCCTTTGAGGTGAATTGGACGATACCGACACCCTTAATCCGATCAAGCAACGCGACTGCTTCGACCAATCCAGACTTTTCACCGCGCGGCAGGTCGACTTGACTGGGGTCACCGGTAATGGCCATTTGAGCATTCTCGCCGAGACGGGTCAGGAACATCTTCATCTGCATCGATGTACAGTTTTGTGCCTCATCCAACACGACATAGGAATTGGCGAGAGTTCGCCCGCGCATAAACGCCAGCGGCGCAACCTCGAAAATCCCGTTCTCCAGCATCTTTGTGACCTGCTCGCCCGGCAGCATGTCGTGCAAGGAGTCATATAGGGGGCGCAGATACGGGTCGATTTTTTCTTTCATATCGCCGGGAAGAAAACCAAGCCGTTCGCCAGCTTCGACAGCGGGTCGAGAAAGCACAATCCTCTCTACGCGCCGTTCCAGATAAGCCGATACCGCAGCCGCGACCGCGAGATATGTCTTGCCGGTTCCCGCTGGGCCAACACCAAAAGTCAGGCTGTTCTGAGTCAGTGCAGAAATGTAATCGCGTTGCGTTGGTGAGCGCGGTTCGATCACGCGCTTGCGTGTGTGGATTTCGATCTTTGATCGGCGCGGTGCCGTGTCGTTTGACTCAGGCGGTGTCGGAATGCCCCGTGCCATCCGGATGGCCCCATGAACATCCCCAGCTTCAAGCGAGCGCCCTTTTTTCAGACGCGTTTCCAAACGGCGGATGGCGTCGGTTGCCATCTTCGTTTCTTCGGCATCTCCGGTAATCGAGAGCACATTGCCGCGCTGATAAATCTGAACGTCAAATGCGCGTTCGAGGTCGGCAAGATTTCGGCTGTACGGACCCAGCAACTCGGCGACTACCGCGTTGTCTTCAATCTCAATGTCGAGGGGCGAATCGGCCAAATGATGCCTCAGTTCAGAATATGAAGAAGAGGGTCGCGGTCGCGGGTGGATGCGGCGATCATGAGGCAAGAACCCCGCCCAAGCTCGTCCGGTGCGCTTCGGTGATTGTGACTGGCACGATCTCTCCGCGCCGATCCGCGCCAACGGGCAGATGGACATTTTGAAGATACGGGCTGCGCCCCATCATCTGTCCGTCATGCTTGCCGGGTCGGTCGAGAAGAACCGGCATCGTCTGTCCAACACATGCCTCTTGAAAGACGGCCTGGCTTTCGAGCAATGCTTCTTGCACACGGGCCAAGCGTTCGACTTTCACGTCTTCGGGAACCTGTTCGGCAGAGGCTGCCGGGGTTCCGGGACGGGGACTGTATTTGAAGGAAAATGCCTGCGCGTAGTCAATATCGCGGATCAGGCGCAGAGTATCCTCAAAGTCTGTATCCGTCTCTCCGGGAAATCCGACGATAAAGTCGCCTGACATGGCAATGTCTGGCCGCACTGCGCGAATACGCTCGATCAACACGCGATAGCTGTCGGCGGTATGCTTGCGGTTCATCGCCTTGAGGACCGTGTCCGATCCCGACTGTACAGGAAGGTGCAAGAACGGCATCAGCGTATCAATTTCGCCATGCGCGGCAATCAGATCATTGCTCATGTCATTGGGATGGCTGGTGGTGTAGCGAATACGGGCAAGGCCGTCGATTTTTGCCATCTCGCGCACCAACCGTGCGAGGCTCCACGGACCATCAGCACCATCGCCGTGATAGGCATTGACGTTCTGGCCGAGCAACGTGATTTCGCGAACCCCAGCGCCAACAAGACGCGTCGCTTCCGCCAGCAAATCAGGGGCAGGGCGGGAATATTCAGCCCCGCGCGTATAGGGCACCACGCAAAAGGCGCAGAATTTATCGCACCCTTCCTGTACGCTCAAAAACGCGGTCGGTCCGCTGGCCGTGCGGGTTTTTGGCAGGTCGGTAAATTTATCCTGAACGGGAAAGTCTGTAATGACTTGCGCCTTTTCGCCGGCATCAAGCGCACTCAACATATCCGGCAGGCGGTGATAGGCTTGCGGACCAACAACAAGATCGACTTGGGGCATCCTGCGGACAATCTCTTCGCCCTCGGCCTGTGCGACACATCCTGCCACACCGACACGCATCGCTGTGCCACGCTCTGCTTCCAGCTTTCTCAGACGGCCCAAGTCTGAGTAAACTTTCTCAGCGGCCTTTTCGCGGATGTGACAGGTATTGAGCAGAACAAGGTCTGCTGTGTCTGGCGAATCGACGGCTTCATAACCTTGGCCCGCCAATGTCTCGGCCATGCGCTCGGAATCGTAGACATTCATCTGACAGCCATATGTTTTTACATACAGCTTCTTGGTCTTTTCCGTTGTTTTCACATCAGACGCCGTGGACATCGCATTCCCGGAAATGAGCGAGGGCGCCCTCCATTTTTGGAGTGCGCCCTGTTCAGTACCTTCACCAAAGAGGCGAAACAACTTACTTCTTTTTACGATTGCGGCCGAGGCCAATTTTCTTCGCAAGTTCCTGACGTTTTGCTGCGTAATTTGGCGCAACCATCGGATAATCCGGCGACAGGCCCCAACGCTCACGGTATTCGTCAGGCGTCATATCGTAGGAGGTCTTGAGGTGACGCTTCAGCATCTTGAGTTTTTTACCGTCTTCAAGGCAAATCAGATAGTCGGGCGTAATCGACTTCTTGATCGAAACGAACGGCTTCAGTTCTTCCACCGGCTCTTCGATCGGGCCATTCGCCAATTCTGACATCGTTTCGAAAACGGATTGGATCACACCCGGCAGATCACCGGTGGGAACTACGTTATTCGACACATGTGCAGAAACGATTTGAGTAGTGAGATCCAGAATCTCAGTTTTGTCGATATCCATATCGCTCATTTTGTTTCCTTAACGTGGGGAGGTAGGATAATTGGGTTTATATTTAACGTAAAAGTGAAGAAACTATGGCTTTTAGGTAGTCATTAAATCAATGAAAGTCCAAATATACCGAAGAAGAAAATATGCAAACAAAAATATCACCTAAGCAGTAAATTTCACGACTGCCACTCTAGCAAACATATCTATTTCGTTTCAGGATCTGTAGTTCTAATCATCACTAATGCTGAAATTAAGCTATTTTCCCGCTTAAAATAGCCCTCTCGGAGTGTAAATTGCTCAAAATTAAACATATGATATAAGTTTTTCGCGGCATAATTGTCTTCTGCAACTTCAAGAATACATCTGTTTACGTTACGATACCTACATATATCATCAAAATTACTCATCAGTGCGCGGCCAATTTTTTGGCCCTGATAATCCGGCGCGACGGCTATCGTCAAGATTTCCGCTTCATCGACGACCAAATCCGCCAGAAGAAATCCATATTGGGCCTTCAACAAAAAAGTCGAGTGTCGTTCTAAAAGAGATTTAAATTCCGTTTCGGTCCAACCGCGTGCACCCGACGCGGAAAACGCGGCCTTGTGTATGGCCGCGCAGTCTTTCGCATGGGGCAAGGCGTCCGGGCCTTCATAGTAATCGACGTGGATCACCCCAGATGTGCCGCCATCTGCGGTTTGGCATCTGCGGCGCGGACATAAAGCGGCGCTGGGACTTTCGGCGAACCGTTGCTCCACGCTCTCGCTCCCAGCCGCGCAATCTGTTCGGCAGTGATCTCTGGCGCCTGCGTGAGAGTGGCTCGGTCACGTACAGGCTCGGAAAGGAGGTCCATTACGGCCTCTGACGCTGTGCCGGTAATTGTGAAAGCGCCTGACTCCGGGACGATGCGACCGACGTCTGTCGGCTCGAAATCAGCGGGTTCTGTTGTGGCGGTTCCGTCAGGGAAAAAGCTTTGCAAAAGAAAAGACCCGTTTTTGCCCGGTAGAGCGACGATGGAATGGGTATCGAGATCGCTTCGCATTGCTTCGAAGACGGAGATGCCCGCCGCAGGTGCTTTTGCAGCCATTGCCAAACCCCGTGTAAATGAAACGCCGAGCCGCGCACCCGTAAAGCTGCCCGGACCCGTGGTCACGGCGATCCCGTCAAGGTTCATCGGGGTCAAGCCCGCTTTGGACAGGACTTCTGCGACCATTGGCGCGAGGCGTTCAACATGACCGCGCGTCATAGCTTCGTGCTGCGCGGCGAGGGTAGTATCACCCTCAACAACGGCCACCGAGCAAAACCCAGTGCAAACATCAATGCCAAGTATTTTCAAAGGGCCGCTCTCAGGCGTCCGCGACGGGACGCACTTCGGTTACGTCAGGGATGTAGTGACGCAGCAGGTTCTCAATGCCCATTTTCAGGGTCATCGTAGAACTTGGGCAGCCCGCGCAGGCACCGCGCATAGACAGATAAACGACGCCATCCTCAAAGCGGTGGAACGTAATGTCACCGCCATCTTGCGCCACAGCAGGGCGCACGCGGGTATCGAGCAATTCCTTGATTTGCCCAACAATCTCGCCATTCGGCCCTTCGTGTTCCGAGTGGCCGCCATCTGCCGCGGCATCCGTGAGCATTACCGGATCACCGGAGGTAAAGTGCTCCATAATCGCGCCGAGAATAGCCGGTTTGATATGCGCCCATTCCGCTTCGCCCTTGGCAACGGAAATAAAGTCAGGCCCGAAAAACAGCCCTTCAACGCCCTCGACTGCAAATATGCGCTGTGCCAGCGGCGAAGTATCCGCATTTTTGGCATCTGGGAAATCCGCTGTTCCCGTCGCCAGAACCGTCCGGCCCGGCAAGAATTTCAGCGTCGAGGGGTTTGGTGTCGCTTCGGTCTGAATAAACATGGGGCGATCCTCTGGATACGGCCTGTTTGGAATGATTCTAAACTA
>CAZJWF010000024.1:0-14161 GCA_964549375.1 uncultured Neomegalonema sp. | reverse complement strand
CCGCCGCCCAGCAGCCCCAGCGTCTCGTACACTTCTTCCATGATCGGGCGGGCGATCGCGGCGGCGCGGTTTGCACCTTCTGATAGGATCGCGTCGATGTGATCTGGCGCAGCGGTCAGGCGGCGCATCTCGTCACCGATGGGGGCGATTTTCTCGACAGTTAAATCGGCAAGGGCTGGTTTGAAATCACCAAAACCGCGTCCGCCATACTCGCCCAGCACCGCCTCCGGCGTTGTTCCGGCCAATGCCGCATAGATCCCAACAAGGTTTCGCGCTTCGGGGCGCTCTTCCAGTCCGTCCGTTTCGCTCGGCAAGGGTTCGGGATCGGTCTTTGCCTTGCGAACCTTTTGCGCGATGACCTCCGCCGTGTCAGACAAGTTGATCCGCGAGTTATCGGAGGGGTCGGACTTTGACATTTTTGACGTGCCATCCCGCAAGGACATGATGCGCGCGGTTTCCTTGGGGATGAGCGGCTCGCACAGCGGGAAGAAGTCGGGGGCTTCGAAGTCGTTGTTGAACTTTTGCGCGATGTCGCGGGTGAGTTCGAGGTGTTGTTTTTGGTCTTCACCAACTGGAACATGAGTCGCGCGATAGACCAAAATGTCAGCGGCCATCAGGTTCGGGTAGGCATAAAGACCGACCGAGGCGTTCTCTTTATTCTTGCCCGCCTTTTCCTTGAACTGCGTCATGCGGTTGAGCCAGCCCATGCGCGCAACGCAGTTAAAAATCCAACCCAGCTCGGCATGAGCACTAACGCGCGACTGGTTGAACAGGATCGACTTGTCCGGATCGAGGCCCGACGCGATAAACGCTGCGGCGACCTCATGGATTGCACTGCTAAGTTCGGCGGGCCGAAACGGTTGGGTAATCGCGTGCATATCCACGACGCAATAGAGGCGTTCAAAGCTGTCATCGTCTTGCAGGGCAACAAAGTTCCGAACCGCCCCAAGATAATTCCCTAAAGTCAGGTTTCCGGTCGGTTGAACGCCTGAGAAGACACGGGGCGTATGCCGCGTGGTAGAAGTGTTGTTCATCAATTCGGTCTTTCTGACAGGGCCGTTAGACTACTCGCCATCTGCGCCGCTATCGGCGTCATCCACGCCGTAAACGCCGCGATAGCTTCGCCAGATATAGGAAGAGATTGTAAACCAGCCGATCAAAAAGCCGACACTAAAGATGGCCGTGATGATCAGTTGATTCTGGTTCGTCGCATCGAACATGTCGTTTTGATAGAGAAAGTACATGAGCGCCGTGATCATCGCGATAAAACACAATGCGCCCGTATACTGAAACTGACGTCGAGTAAGCGGCAGGTTCAATGCCATCAACAAAATCCAAACCGCACTTCCAACGGCAATCAAAACCGGAGACGTCGTTGCATTCGCGACCGCCCAATAAGCCAAGCCCCAACCGGGCCAGAATGCAATGGCAAGCAAGGCAATTGCGAAGCCGATTTGAAACAGGCGAAACATGGCGGTTTTCATCGGATTATCCGTCTCTTACGAAAAATGATTAAGCGCACCGGATCAGAGCGCGCCCTGAATAGTTTGCTTGTTTTGGCTGGCTTTCGCAAGCGAATGCGCGTCTTAGTTTTTCAATTTGCTGTTCAGCTCGGCTAACTCTTCTTCTTTCTCGGCGATCTTGTCGCGCAGATGCGCTTGATATTTTTCGGGGCTGCGCGACAGCAGACGGTCTATCAGGTTAAAGATCGTGGCGAGTTTCGCCATCCGGGTCGCCAATCCTTTCAGACGATATGCCCGCATCAGCTTTCCGGCCTTGGCCATGCGAAGAAAGCGGAAGAGTTGCAACGACCGCAGGAACGCAAGCAACGGCAGCAAGATAATGACGATATTGATCCAATGCCTCTTGCAGAAGGCGAGCTTCTTTTCCGCCAATGAGACGAGCAAAATAAACTCCAGCGCAAATGAGAACCAGATCAGCGCTGTGAAAAACCACATGATGATTTCGAGGGGTGAGGGAGGGCATTTTGCGATTTTGGTCAGGTCATTGAAGCCAAGCGCACCATAGCCTGCGGCAAAAATGCCTTCGGTGGCAGAACAGCCGGTCGTAAATGAAAATGCGCCATCCCGTCCAAAGCGGAGAGTGGACTCTTCCATCTCAGGGGGTCGGCCCAGAACCTGCCAATCCCCTTCCAGTTCGATGTCGGGTTTGCGGTCCGGCCTCGCAAGCGTCGCGACAACACGTTCGTGCTCATCCATCAGAAAGAGCCGGGCATTATTGGCCGATGCGTCAAAGCGGCTGACACTGTCAAACTCGGCGGCCAGCACGTCATGTGGTTTGGGACCAACCAAGAAGTCCGCTGCAATCACTGGCAAGATCAACAGCGTTATGAACAGCATCGGCAGGCCGGTACGAACCTCCATCTCTTCGACAGCATCTTTGCTGGTTGCGACCCACCCGAGTTTTGGTAGCCACACGGCGTTATTGGGATAGCGCGGCGATATCGTGATCCGAAAAGGAGGGATTATAAGCGTGAGTATCAGTCGGAAGATCGCGTTTTTGGGCTTGTCGGGAGCTTTGAGGTATCCGGCAATCCCTTCGGCGGCGATCAGCGCCCACAGACTGATTAGCAGGATCAGTGCGACGGGATGGCTGATCAGGAGTGTGCTGACCGCTTCCGCCAATCCACCGTGAGGCAGGATGGCCGCGAACAGGGCCAGAAACGCGAGGGCAATGATAAACATGGCCTTGGACTGAAAATCCGTGCTGCCCGTTTCGGCCATGTCGCGGGATACGCTCAACATCATACTCCGTCCGTTCGAGTCAGTATGCCCACGCTCTTGTATGCGCTGCAAGGAACCCCAGCGAAGAATGGGCTTTCCGTCTGAGGATTGCAGGCTTATGTCAGGAGGAATGACTGAACAACAGCCGCCTTCACCAGATCCAAAGAAACGCAAGCAGCCGATCTTTCATCCGAAAGCGGCTGAGGCGGCTGAGGCCGCGCCAGTCTTGGCGCTCATCATCGCCATGTTGTTGATTCATTGTTGGATTGCATTTTCTGGTCAAGGTTCTGGGCATGTATTTTTTCAAAGGATGGCGTTTGTTCCGCAGCGATTCTGGGTGGATTTCGAGCTAGAACGATTGCTCAGTTATGCGTTTTTGCACGTCAACTGGGTGCATGTGTTGATGAACTCGCTGCTGATTTATTTGCTTGGCAGTCGGAATTGGCGGTTCATGGGCACTGCAAGGTTCTTAGTATTTTTCGTCGTGACGGCTGCTGCGGGTGCCGTCGCATTCGCAGTTGTCCGACCGGATGATGTGTCTCAACTGGCAGGAGCGTCTGGTGCTGCTTACGGATTGTTCGCCGCGTTCTTGCGATACCGGTTTCGGGTTCAGACATTGCGCGGCAAAGATATGCGGATGACCGCGTTGATCTCCGTCGGAATGGTCATTCTGGTGGAGATTGGGCTTGGCCTGTTGTCCTTTGATGTCTTGTCAGGAACCCAAGGACGCCCCGCCGCGTGGGAGGCGCATATCGGTGGGTTTTTGGTGGGTTGGTTGATTACTCCATGGTTGGTGAAATTCTGGCCGCAATAAATTTAACTGCGCTTCAGGCTTTCTTTCAATTCCGACAGAGTGAAAGCGCCGAAGAGGCGCGCTGCGATTGTGTAGGTGCCGAGGCCGATCATGATTAAACCAAAGAGCGCAAGAATACGCGCGACCTGAGTCTCAAGCGATCCGTCAAGCAACCATGACGCCCCAAATAGAACAACACCCATTGCAAGGCTCGCGAGGACCATCCGCTTGAGTTTGGTCCATAAACGCACGTCGCCGCCATATCCGCGCTTTCGCAGAACTTGCCACATCATCCAGACATTGATCCAAGAGGCAATCGTGGTGGCGATGGGAATGGCCAGCCAACCAAAAATCCATACGCCAATCAGGGACAGGACGGTATTGATTGCCATCGCCCACAGTGACAGGCGCAAAGGCGTTTTACTGTCTTCGTCGGCAAAAAATCCCGGTGTCAGGATTTTGTGAAGGACAAAAGCGGGAAGGCCTAGCGCAAACAAAGCGGCGGCCAATCCGGTTTGATGCGCGTCGAATGCTGAATATGCGCCGCGCTCGAACAGTCCGCGTGCGATCTCTTCAGAGATGACGATTAGGGCAATCGTGGCGGGTAAGGTGAGGGCGAGGGCGAATTCAGTGGAGCGGTTCATGGAATTACGGGCGCCTTCGCGGTCGCCTTGTTTTGCGCGGCGTGAAAGCTCTGGCATGAGGACGACGCCCACTGCGACGCCAACAACACCAAGGGGCAGTTGATAAATGCGGTCTGCGTAATTCAACCAAGCAACCGCCCCATCAAAAAACGACGCGATGATTGATCCGACGACGAGATTGATTTGCATCGCACCGCCCGCCAAAGCCGCCGGAGCCGCCAACACGAATAACCGCTTGACGTTTGGTGTGAGTCGCGGGCGGCGCAAGGATAGTTTGATCCCCGCTTTTCGCGCGGCCCATACGACCAACCAGAGCTGAGCGATCCCAGAGAGCGTGACGGCAATGGCGAGCCAAACCTCAACTGCTTGTCCGCTCACCATCGCGATGGTCGCAAAGGTGATGAGAAAAACGTTGAGCAAGATCGGCGCGCCAGCAGCGACAGCGAATTTGCCCAAAGCGTTCAGTACCGCACTGAACATTGCGGTGAGAGAGACGAGCGCGAGATAGGGAAACATCAACCGCGCCAGCACGACGGTCAGTTCAAGTTTTTCAGGTTCGTCAGAAAAGCCAGCAGCGATCAGATATACCAACAATGGCATGGCCAATGTTGCGATCAGCGTGAAGACAAAGAGGACACTGGCGAGAGCTGCAAGCGCCTCTTCTCCCATGCGCCGCGCCGCGGCATCACCATCTTCAAGGCTTTTGGTAAAAAGCGGCACGAATGCGAGGTTGAATGCCCCCTCGCCAAAGATCCGGCGGAAAAGATTGGGCAGTCGAAAGGCTGCGTAAAATGCGTCCGCTGCATCGGTGGCACCAAGGGTGGCAGCGATCATGATTTCGCGCACCATACCGAGAATTCGGGAGATCATCGTCATCCCGCCAACCGTCAGAAAAGACCGATTGAGGCTCATAATGATGTCCTGACCGAAAGGGCGCTTCTAGGTTTCACGAGACAACACGGCATGAAGGGCTTGTTTAATGTTCTTTTGCCGGTTGGGGTTCGTGATCTTATGGCCGAAGAGGTCTTTGACGTAAAATGTATCCACGGCCCGCTCGCCATAGGTTGCGATGACGGCGGAAAAAATACTGACTTTTTGCTCCGAAAGCGCGCGAGACAGATCATGGACCAGCCCTATACGGTCGCGTCCGGTGACTTCGATGACCGTATAAAGTTCCGAGCCGCTGTTGTCGAAACTGACAAGAGGCGGAACGCTAAAGCTGCGCTCTCGTGCTTTAATGATATCTCGTTCTTTCAACTCATCACGCGGGATCATCGTGCCGGACATGACACGGGTGATATTTGATTCCAGACGTTCGAGGCGAGATGGATCATCATAGACCTCGCCGTCCTGATCCTGAAGCCAGATTGTCGCGATGGCCATGCCGTCGCTTGTGGTAAAGGTACGGGCATCGACAATGCTGGCCCCGGAAATCGAGACGGCACCGGTGATGCGCGAAAATAATCCGGGATGATCCCCCATCGCGACGGAAAGTCGCGTCGCCGACCGGGCGGGGTCGCCGGATGCGTCAATCACAAAAGCATCACCGGGTTGACCTTGAAGCATTCGCGCATGGGTCTCATGAGTGCCCAGATCAAGGCCGAGCCAATAGGGAGGATAATGCCGCTTGGTAAATTCGGTAATGGAATCATCCGGCCACTCAGATAGACGCTCTTTCAGCGCCGCGATTGCTTCTTCGATACGTTCGGAGCGGGATGATACCATGATATCGTGGCCCGCGCTTAACGTGGCTTCGGTTTCCGAAAATAGGGTTCGAAGGAGCTGTGCTTTCCAGCCGTTCCACACCCCCGGCCCCACGGCGCGAATATCGCAGGTGGTCAGCACCAGCAGCATCTTGAGCCGTTCCCGGCTTTGTACGATGGCGGCAAAGTCCTGAATGGTTCGAATGTCGGAGAGGTCACGCTTTTGCGCGGTATCGGACATGAACAAATGATATCGGATCAGCCAGATAACCGTTTCAGTATCCGCCTCATTGAGACCCAAACGCGGGCAGATGGTTTCGGCCAACCGCGCACCGACGATGGAATGATCTTCGGCGCGACCTTTGCCGATGTCATGCAGGAGAAGGGCGACATAGAGAACACGTCGATCGACTGAACCTTTCATGATGTCTGTCGATACCGGCGCTTCCTCGATAATTGTGCCTTGTTCCAATTGCCTGAGATTTCCCACCGCCCGAATGGTGTGTTCATCCACGGTGTAGTGGTGATACATGTTAAACTGCATCATGCAGACGATCTCGCCAAACTCCGGCATGAAAGCACCGAGAACGCCCGCTTCATTCAACATCCGCAACGCACTTTCAGGGTCCGGTGTATCGCAGAGGATTTCGAGAAACAGCGCATTCGCATCGGGATCGTTGCGGAGCGTATCGTCGATGACATCGAGGTTTCGGCGCACATGTTTTAAGGTTTGCGGGTGAATTGGCGTGTTCGTGGTGGCAGCCAGATGAAAGACGCGGAGGATTTCAATTGGCGCCTCGCGAAAGAAGATAGGGTCACTTACAAGGATGCGCCCGTGTTCGATCGTCACCGCTTCGTCAGCGGTACGGGTGAACAATCCAAACCAGCGCCGCATCCCTTGACGCTTTTCGGTCAGTTGTTGCGCTTCGAGCGAGGCGCAAAAGATCCGTGTCAGATCGCCGACTTCTTTGGCGGCCTTGAAGTAATGCCGCATGAAACGTTCGACACCGCTGAGACCTGCCTCATCATGAAAGCCCATATTGGCAGCGATTTCGACCTGACGTTCGAAGGTCAGTTGCTCTTGTGGTCGTTTGACGAGGTAGTGAATCCAAAACCGAACCGTTGAAAAAAACTGTTCGGCATCGGCAAAGCGTCGGGCTTCGTTTTGAGTGAAGACGCCGTTCTCGATTAGGTCGGCGACACTGTCCGCGTTGTAAAGGTATTTGCCGATCCAAAACAGCGAATGCAAATCGCGCAATGCGCCTTTGCCTTCTTTGATATTCGGCTCAAGCATATAGCGCGAGTCGCCGGTGCGTGCATGTCGGTCGTGACGTTCATCGAGCTTTGCGTTGACGAATTCTTGCGCCGTCTTTGAGAACAGCTCTTCCCAAAGGCGTGTCTTCATGTCGGCGTAAAGATCGGCATCGCCAACAATAAGCCGCGTTTCCAGCAACGAGGTACGGATTGTCATATCTGACTTGGCCAGCCGCAGGCATTCTTCGATGGATCGCGTCGCTTGTCCTACCTTCAGACCGAGATCCCAGAGCGCATAAAGGATGGTTTCAACCAGCGTCTCGGCCCAAGCCGTGCGTTTGTACGGCAGAAGAAACAGCAGATCGATGTCTGATTGCGGGGCAAGCCCTCCGCGCCCGTATCCGCCCACAGCCACAATCGCGAGCCGTTCACTGGAGGTAGGGTGCGGCAAGGGGTAAAGCGACGCGGCGGCATCAAACAAGCCGCTGATGATTTCGTCTTGCAGGGCGGCGAGCGCATGGCTTGCCGGGATGCCGGCATTCTCGCCTTCTTCAAAGCGTTGCTGGATTGTAGTGCGACCGGCGTCCTGAAAGACTCGGGCGGCCTCGACAAACCCCGCTTGTGGTTCAGAGCTTTCTACCGCTGCGGATAGGGCGCTGCGAAAGCTCGCAACATCGGCGAACTCTTCTAGAGAACCAAATTCTGTCGTCGCTGCGTCTGGTATACGTGCTAAGGGCGCAGCGGTGTTCAAGCTGGTCAACCTCCGGCGAGGCCGGTGACTTGGGTACCGAATGATCGCGGTGCGGGGTCAATCACACGGAAATTTCCTTGCCCGACTTCTAGAATAGATAAGGCGCGATCATTGCGTCCATCAGGGCGGAAGCGGAATAAACCACTCATGCCGTTAAAGCCCGATGGTGCCAGCAAAGCTTGCTGCGAGAAACCGCCGCTACGGATCAGCGCGGCAGCAACCGCCACTGCATCATACCCCAGCAAGGCAATTGCCGATGGATCGCTGCTATAGGCTTGGTCGTAGCGATAATTGAAATCGCTTTTCAAGGCCGGATCGACACCGGGGAACCAACCACCGCGCAGCGTCGCCTCACGGAAGGTTTCTTTATCATCCCAAAGACCCAGCCCCATATATTTGATGTCTCTGGGCAGGACATCACGGAAGGCAAGATATGCGGCCAGCCCTTGCAGGGTTCGACCGCTGGTGGCGATGACGACTGAGTCGACTTTTGGCGCAGATTGGTAATACGTCGCGAAATCTGTCGCGGCGATGTCGAGCGCCTTGAAGTCATCCCGGAAAGGTTGGATTTTGACGATTTTAGCACCGGCTTGTCCAGCGGCGCTGCGCGCGTTTTGAGCAATCACGTTGCCGAAGGGCGAATCCGGCACCATGAGCGCGATGTTTTCATGACCGCGCCGTGCTGAATAGGAAATGACGCGGGTGACATCTGCCTCAGGCAAAAAGCCAATGGAATATAGCCCGCCGCCGAGGACTGATTGGTCGGTGGTGAAGGCGATGACATTGACGCCCGCTGACTGAGCAATGGGACGTACCGCAGCAGCCGATCCTGAAAACAGCGGTCCGATAATCAACTTTGCGCCATCGGCGATTGCTTCTTTTGCCGCTTGCGCTGCCTTTTGCGGACTACCCGCTGTGTCATATTTGCGAAGTTCGAGACGGCTTTCGTTCAAATCAGCTGATGCGAGGGATGCGGCTTTGGCCAAGCTATCCGCGATGGCACGAACGGAACCGCGTCGGTCAGATTCAGGGACGAGCAACGCGACAAGAGCTTTTCCACCGGGCAAAGGCGCGGCGGGAGGTGGGGGCGGTGTCGGTGCAGCGGCTGGCTCATTCGCTGCATTTGGTGGCAGACGGCTATCCGGCTGTGCAGCGTTGGCGCGTGGCGCAGGTCCCTCGCCGACCAACGAGGTGTAGTCATCTGATGCGCGCGGCGGTGTCGGTCGTTGTGGAGCAGCCGCGCGGGGCTCGCTTGGCAATGGATCGAGCGGCTTTTCCGCGACATCGACAGGTTCGCGCGACGGCGGAGTGACCGGATCGAACGCTTTATATGGATTGTCGGCGATTTTATTGCTCTGCGGCGCAGGTGTTGGACGCGGTGCGGCATCGAGCGCTTGCGGTCTGGTTGGTGGAAGCGGTGCTTGGATCGGCGTGCCGACATCTTGAACAACCGGGTTCACATTTGGCGGCGGTAAAGCTTTGCGTCGGATCGGAGGCGGCGGCGCAGCAGGGCGTACAGGTGCACGCGCAACAGAAGGGGGTGCCTTAAACACAGGTTGTTGCGGTGCCTGAACGACCGTGCGCGGCGGTGGGCTGGCATTCGGAATGTCAATCGGCGCTGTTCGCTGGATACATCCGCTGGCAAGCAACAGAACAGCAAAACCTGTGAATCGTCCGATGATGGATTTGCAACTGCCCATGCATTCCTCCTGTTCCTATCCGATCAGATGCGCTTAACGCGTTTTCACCGACAGAAAGGCATTTCCATTTCAAGCCTGTGGCGACACAATAGTCTTCTCGCGTCACCCTTTCGATAATTAAATTAACGAAAGCTATACGCTAAGGTTCGCTTGAATCACGATCCTGCCGATTTCAAGGCATTGTCGCTTTATTGGCCAAAGAAAGAACCAGATGGCCCCCATTGACTCTCCCATCTCGACGAATGTGTCGAAATCGCAACTAAGGCCGGGTTTAACCTTGCTGGCAACGCCGATTGGCAATGCGAGGGATATTACGCTGCGAACTTTGGATGCGCTGCGCGATGCGGATGTGATTGCGTGTGAAGACACAAGGATGGCGCGGCGCTTGATGGACCTGCATGGCATCGCCGTCGGATCACGTCCGTTGATTGCCTATCATGAGCACAATGCGGCGCAAGCAACCCCGCGATTGATGGCGCTGATCGAGGGTGGTGAGCGGGTTGTGTATCTCTCGGATGCTGGCACGCCTATTGTTGCTGATCCCGGTTATCGACTGGCGAGAACGGTGATTGAGCAGGGCGAAAGCCTGAGCGCGACTCCCGGTCCCTGTGCGGCGATCATGGCGTTGACGTTATCTGGCCTGCCGAGTGACCGGTTTACGTTTGGCGGGTTTTCGCCCAACCGCAGTGGACAGCGGCAAAAGTTCTTTGCCGACTTCAAGCACACCCCGGGAACGCTCATCTTCTATGAGTCTCCGCGTCGGTTGACGGCATCTTTAGAGGATATGCAGGCCGTATTTGGGGAGCGGGACGCAGCCGTCGCTCGTGAATTGTCTAAAGTGTTCGAGGATGTCCGGCGCGGGACTCTGGCTGACTTGGCGGCACATTACACTGAAGTTGGGGCACCAAAAGGCGAGGTCGTCGTATTGGTCGGCCCCGCGGCGGATGTCCCGCCCCGCGCAGAAACCTTGGATGATGCCTTGCGCGATGCGCTGGCGGAGATGAGCCTGAAAGATGCGGCAAAAACTGTCAGCGAGGCGCTGGGCCTGCCGCGTAAGCAGGTCTATGAACGCGCGCTGGCCCTGAAATGACCGATGAGGTTCGCAGGAAACGGGGGGCGAAGGCGTATCGCACAGGCGTATTGGCGGAAGAGGGTGCCGCTCAGTTTCTGGAAGCGCAGGGGTATGAAGTCCTCGCGCGCCGCTACAAAACACCGCATGGCGAGATTGATTTAATCACCCGAGATGGCGGTGTTTTGGTCTTTGTTGAGGTCAAAGCGCGCCCCTCGCGAACTGAGGCCGCCCACGCACTGACCGCGCGGCAGTGGGTGCGACTGGAAGGCGCAGCGCTGCATTACATGGCTGAATCGTCGCTGAAACAACCGGATATGCGCTTTGACGTGGTTCTGGTTGATGCGGATGGCGTATGCGAGCGGGTTGAAAATGCGCGCAGCTTTGATGAATGGTAAGGCGACAAGCCGCAGAGAAGACGCATTCTTAACCATATTTCTACGCTATCTGAGCAAAGTGTCGTCCAATTCGCGCTTCACCCATAGCGGGAGTGCTTTTGTTCAATGGAGTCGGGCCATGACTTTCGGAAAAATCCGCGCAGTTTTCGCATTGCTTGCTGTTTCAACGCTCGTGAACTGTGGCACGACAGCGGGTGACGTAGGCGCAAGCGTTCGGGACACGGGTCAAGCATTGGCTGTTGGAGCGAGTGATACGTCGATCCATCTGGCGTTACAGCGGGATCTGGGCTTTGAGTTTCCCCGCTATTTCGCAGAGATGGCAAGCGAAGTACATGAGGGGCGTGTCTTGCTGGTGGGAACGATCCGCACCCCTCAGGATCGCATTCGAGCCTCGCAAATTGCCTGGCAGGTGGAAGGCGTCAGCGAAGTCGTCAACGAATTACAAGTCGCTGAAGAACAAAGCATCTTGGCGTATATGAACGACGCGCGCATTTCGAATCAACTGCGTCTGCGTCTGTTGACCGCCCGTGACGTGTGGGAAAGCAACTTTGATTTCGAGACCGTGAATTCGGTGGTCTATATCCTCGGCGTGGCGCGGGATCAGAAAGAACTAGAATATGTCGCAGAGCTGGCGGCGACCGTTGGCGGTGTAGAGCGCGTCGTCTCTCATGCTCTGTTGGCCAATGACCCGCGCCGCCAACCGGGACTGCAAAGAGCAAGTTTGCGCCTTTGGCAATAATCCTTACCGCTTTTCGCCCGCCGTCAAACGGCGCTCCAGCCACCGCACAAGGGCGGAGACGATCAGGATCAGGACAAGATACTCAAGGACGAGGATCGAGTAGATTTCGAGGGGGCGGTATTCGGCGGTAACGAGTTCATTGGCTTTGCGGGTCAGTTCCTGCATTCCAATGACGGATACCAGCGACGACATCTTCAGCATATAGACGAACTGGTTGCCCATCGCGGGCAGAATACGCCGGATCGCTTGGGGCAAGATGACAAACCGCATCGTGTCGGCATAGCCCAGCGAGATGGTCTGCGCGGCTTCATATTGTCCTTTGTCGATGGATTGAATCCCGGCGCGGTAAATTTCGGCTTCAAACGCCGAGTCAGACAGTGCCAGCGCAATTACCCCCGCCCAAAAGACACTGATCTGAATATCCGCAGCTTGCGGTAATCCGTAATAAACCCAAAGGATCAGAACAAGAATTGGCGGTGCGCGAACCACCTCGACATATACGCGGTTAATGCCGCGTAAGATTGGATTGGGTGACAGACCGGGCAGGGCGACCAGCAGTCCGAGAATAATCGAGATTGCAATCGCCGTCACCGACAGCAAGATCGTATACCAAAAGCCAGTCAGCAAGAATGACAGGTTGTTGAATCCCGATGTCGTGCTGGGGTTGACGACATACCATCCCCAGCGATCTGAACAGCCCGAAAGGACCGGGAGTAGGCTCAGCAGAACCAGCCAACGCGCGCGTTTTACAAACCCGGCCATCAGTGCGGCAAAATCTTCTGCAAGAAGTCTTGGCACCGCGCGCTTTCGGGTGCCGTAAAGAAGATCTCTGGCGGCGCCGTTTCGACGATCTGGCCTTGATCCATAAAGACCATCGTATCGGCCACGCGACGGGCAAATCCCATTTCGTGAGTCACGCAAATCATCGTCATACCGCTTTCCGCCAGTTCCGCCATCACGTCCAAAACTTCGTTGATCATTTCCGGGTCCAGCGCGCTGGTTGGTTCGTCAAACAGCATTATTTTCGGTTCCATGCACAGCGCACGAGCGATGGCAACTCGCTGTTGTTGCCCGCCTGACAGTTGACGCGGAACCTTATGGGCTTGTTCAGGGATTTGCACCCGCTCCAGATATTTCATTGCCAATGCGGTGGCATCGGATTGCGACATGCTCCGAGACCGGACCGGGCCGAGAGTCAGATTGTCGAGAACCGTCAGATGAGGGAACAGGTTGAATTGCTGAAACACCATCCCGACCGTATCGGCAATGACGGTCTTACTTTCTTTGGTGTTTCCCAGCGTCACGCCATCGAGCGTGATTTCCCCGGCGTCATGTTTCTCCAGACGATTGACACAGCGGATCAATGTGGACTTTCCCGAACCAGACGGGCCACAGATAACGACGCGCTCGCCTTCCGCGACGTCGAGGCTAACCCCGTCCAATGCTTTGAACGTGCCGAAGAGTTTCGACACGGATTCGAGCGTGATGATTGGCTTCTTCTGGGCGGACGTCATCTCACGGCCACCTCAAGCGGTTCATCATTCTTCGGCTTGAGAGAGATGTGGCGAAGGTTTTCGATATCGAGATCACTTGTCGTGCATGAGTTTTCGAAATGAAAGTTGGCCAATAGCGCTTCATAAACGGCATTCCGGTTCGTCTCATTCGCACCAACATGATAGAAGTGCTCTTTCAGGCCAATAGAGCAACCGCCCCAAAGACTGAAAACATACTCGTTCGAGCGGTATTTGTTTTTCAACCAAGTCGACAAGATGAATTTCGCTTTTCCGCAAGTTAGGATTTCGTGGAGCTGCTTTTCTTGTCCTTCTGTCCAGGAATCGAAATAGTCAACATGACGTCCAAGATACGGAGGATCGCAATAAATCAGATCCCCTTCTCCGGTTTGCGTGAGAGACTGATCAAAACTCTCTTGTCTAAAAGTATAATCTCCGCTTTCGATCACTGACGAGACGGCAGAAATCTGATTGCAGATTTTCGTCACCAAGGCTTGTGCGAACCGTTCAGGTTTGCGGCAAAAAGGAACGTTGAAGCCTCCTTTTTTATTAAACCGCATCATACCGTTGAAACAGGCTCGACTGAGAAAAAGAAAATCCAGCGGATTTCCAGTCTGGTTGAAGCGCTCGCGCACTGCGTAGTAATGTTCGCCCTCAGTTTCCAGCAACTTTGCGCCTTCTTTGACTAAGAAACGCTTTGCTCCTGCTGCGGTAACTTCCTTTGCTTGGACCGCTCGGTAAAACGCGATCAGATGTGGATTAATGTCACAGAGAAGAGCCGATTTTGGCTGAATGTTGAAGGCAACAACACCCGTGCCCATGAAGGGTTCGACCCAACGATCATAAGACGTGCTT
>CAZJWF010000023.1:0-34736 GCA_964549375.1 uncultured Neomegalonema sp. | reverse complement strand
AAATTGCGAGCAGGTCTGATCTTTGGATCAGAAGTGCGCTGAAATTTGGGAAATGTGATAGTGCCGATGGGGCACGGAAATCTGTTTGAAAAACTGCTGTTCATCAATGATTTTGGCGGCAATCCAGTCGAAGATCGTTGCCGAAATTGGATTGCTTGGAAAGTTTCGCTGCGCGACTATCCCCACAGCGCAGTGGGTGCCGGATGCATGACGCTACCCTCGAACATAATGGGCGGTTCACGATCTTCGCCGAGTAGCAGGGGACCGTCGAGATCCACAACCTCGGTCCCTTGAGCAACCAGCAGGGCGGGCGCCATCGCGAGCGATGTTCCGACCATACAACCGACCATGACCTGAAATCCCTCCGCGCGGGCCGCGTTGCGCAGTCTCAGTGCTTCGGTCAGACCACCGGTTTTATCCAGCTTTATGTTCACCATATCATACTTGCCCTTCAGGTCTGACAGCGACGCGCTGGTATGACAGGATTCGTCGGCGCAAACCGGAAGAGGTCGCTCGATTTCCGCGAGTGCCGTGTCTTCGCCTGCAGGTAGTGGCTGTTCGACCATTTTTACCCCGAGACGCAGCAATGTTGGGGCAATCTCTGCATAGCTTTGGGCCGTCCAGCCTTCATTGGCGTCGACGACAATCGCGGCATTTGGCGCACCGGTACGCACCGCTTCTAACCGTTCCAGATCACCTTCGCCGCCGAGTTTGATTTTGAGCAGTGGACGGGCTGCCTCGCGAGCTGCCTTCTCGCGCATCACCTCAGGGTCTTCGAGTGAAAGCGTATAGGCCGTCGTGACTGTCACCGGGGCCGTCGCACCCAGTAAATCCCAAACAGGCTTACCGGATGTTTTTGCGCGTAGATCCCATAGCGCGCAATCGAGGGCGTTGCGCGCTGCGCCTGCCGGATGCGCTTGAAGGGCCGCGAGAGGGTCGGCTTCATTGCCAACCGCCGCCGCCATATCAGAGATTTGCGCCAAAACGCTCTCAGGCGTTTCGTCATAGCGCTTGTAGGGGACGCATTCGCCCCTACCGATATACGTGCCAGAGCGAGCAATAACCGTAACGACTTCCGCCTCGGTTCGTGAGCCACGCGAAATCGTAAAAACTTCGCGCAGTCTGAATTTTTCGATCGATGCGGAAACCTCAATCATGCCAGCGTATCGACGATGCGTCCGACGCCCGTGCGAACCGGATCGACAGCGGGCATGTTGAAACGTTCTTCGGTCTTGGCCAGATACGTCATGGCTTCGTCTTCGGTTAAATCCTTGGTATTTACTGCGATCCCAACGAATTTTGCCTCTGGATTGGTGAGTTGCGCCATTTGTAGCGCCAAAGGCATCAAGTCGCCCATATCGCGCACCGGGTAATTGGGTAAGGCGCGCATATGCTTGCGGGTAGGCTCGTGGCACATCACCAGCGCATCGGCTTGTGCGCCATGAATTAGACCGGTCGTGACACCCGCATAGGCCGGGTGGAATAGCGAGCCTTGCCCTTCAATCAGATCCCAGTGATCCGGATCATTATCAGGTGCCAGCGTCTCAATGGCTCCGGCAATAAAATCTGAGATAACTGCGTCAAGCGGCACACCCGCACCTGTGATCAAGATCCCTGTCTGGCCTGTCGCGCGAAAATCGGCTTTCCACCCGCGCGCAAGCATCTCCTTCTCGATGGCTAATGCGGTATACATCTTCCCGCAGGAACAGTCTGTGCCTACGGGCAACAAACGTTTGCCGGGGCGTTTTGCGCCGCTGCCCACGGGGTAGGATTCGGTGGCATGGCGCACGTCGAACAATTGTCGACCATGTTTAGCGGCGGTTTCAGCGAGAATCGGAACATCGGCGAGTTTGTTGTGCAGACCGGCTGCGAGGTCCATACCCGCCTCAAGCGCCTTGACGAGTTGGTCGATCCAGTTTTCGGCGATAAACCCGCCCCGGTTAGCCACTCCGACGACAAGCGTCCCAGCACCCTTGGCGACAGCTTCTTCGATCGTCATGTCCGCGATACCGAGATCAGCTTTGCAACCGTCCAGACGCATCTGCCCGACGGCGTTTTCCGGCCGCCAGTCGACAATACCTTGGCCAACCTTCGCGGCGAGCTGGTCATGAGCATCGCCTAAAAACAGCAAATACGGCGTCTTGAGCATAGTGGTCCTCTGATCTCTTAATTTTGCGAGCAGGGAGCCACGAGCGGACCCGTCACGTCCAGTGGATTCGCGCGCTGGACCCTTCTCGGTGTTCGACTGGCACTATCGTAAGCTCTTGACTGACAGATGCAATCCGCGAACGGTTCGACGGTGGTCCTTATTGATTGAAATCTGCTGTTTCATCGATGTCTACGAGGGTGGTCGAGGTTGTCGTTACGGATTGGCTTTGCCGCTTGAGCGCATTAACCGATGACGCGGCGGATCATCGCGATCCAGTTTGACCAGCAAATTTTCTCTATCAATTCCGCACCAAACCCGGCTTGGTCCATTGCCGCGACGAGGTTTTGTAGTTTGCCGGCATCGGCTAAGTCGCGCGGCATCAGCGCGCCGTCGAAATCCGAGCCCAAAGCGACACCATCCTCGCCCAACGCATTCAGCAGGGCATCAAGGTGCCGGATCAATACCTCTAATTCTGTCTCAGAGGTTTGCCTCCCGTCACTCCGCAAAAACGCGCAGTGATAGTTCAGTCCAACAATTCCCGTCCGCTCAGCGATGGCGCTCAGTTGCTTGTTCGTCAGATTGCGCGTTGCAGGGCAAAGCGCGTGCACCCCGGAATGAGTCGACAAAAGAGGTCCATCGTAAGCTTTGGCGATGTCCCAAAAGCCGGCTTCATTCATATGGGCCAGATCGACAATTATGTTCTTCTCCGCACAGCGTTGAATGAGCCGCCGACCCGCATCGCTCAAACCCGGTCCAGTATCAGGCGATTTATCGAAGTGGAATGGAACGCCGTGGCCGAAATTGTTGGGTCGTGACCAAACCGGACCAAGTGAACGCAACCCCATCTCATAGAGTGTATCGAGTTCGCTCAGATCATCGCCAATCCCTTCTGCGCCCTCTAAGTGGATTAGGGCTGCGATCGCTTCCTCTTGGGCTGCGTCTTCGATGTCGCTGGCGGTAACGCAAAGGCGGAAGCTGTCCTCTTCAGCCATCCGGACCGCTAACTCCGCTTGCTGAAGGATTGTTTCGCGCGCGAAATCCGTTGACACGGCGTCGATTGGGTCTTCATTCATTACCGTTCCGTCGCCATCGGTGAACTCATCCATCGGCGTGTTCGGGGCCGGAGACCAGAGCGCGAAAAATCCTCCCGCAAACCCGCCTTTGCGCGCACGAGGCGAATCGAGATGGGCGAGCACGCCGCCCTCAAAAAAACCTTCTCCTGACGTATCGCCCACCCGTTGCAGGTGGTTGATGCTGTCATTGTGGCCGTCAAAAATCCGCTGCATAAACCCTCTTTGCACAGGAGTTTAGGCCAAGTTACCTTTTCCGCTATCCATTTTTTCGAGTCCTCTTTCAACGTGGTTGATCATGAACATAGCCGACTTGAGTTGCCGTAGCTGTCATCTCGCTTAGGGCTTCCCGCACGTGCTTCGCTCCGATAAGCAGACGGTATGAATTTAGAGATCGAGAAACTGCGTTGTGTCCGTGCCGGTCGAACCGTGTTCGCCAATTTAAGTGTTCGCGTTGCGCGAGGCGAGGCGTTGATTCTTGCTGGCCCAAACGGAGCGGGAAAATCAACGCTGCTGAGAATTTTGGCCGGGTTGCTGCGCGCTGATGAGGGTGACGCAAGATTGGGCGACGTTTCTTTGCGCGAAGATCGAGCGGAGTTTCAGTCTCACATTCTCTACACGGGACATTTGGATGCTGTGAAACCGGCGCTCTCGGCGTTCGAGACGCTGGCATTTTGGGCGCAGATTTATGCCTCGCCTGCGTCGAATATAATGGACGCGTTGCAGGCAATGGGGCTGGAGCGCCTTGCGGATCATCCCGTCCGTACATTGTCGGCGGGGCAGAGGCGGCGACTTGGTCTGGCGCGCTTGGCACTGATTGACCGTCCGCTCTGGCTGCTCGATGAGCCGACTGTGTCGTTGGATGCGGAATCGTCGGCGCGTGTTGCGGCGCTGGCTCGGAAGCGTTGCGAAAGCGGCGGGATTGTTATTGCTGCCACTCACATCGACCTTTCAATCCCTGCGGCCAAAACGCTCGACCCAGCGAAATATGTCCCCGAAGTTAAAGAGGGCATTGTGAGCGACGATGATCTTGTCTTGTCAGGCGATGCTTGGTGATGGGCGCGTTTTGGACAATGGTTCGACGAGACTTGGCCCTTGCCTTTCGGACGGGAGGTGGCGGTGCGCTCGGCGTTGCATTTTTTGTGATTGCGGCAGTGTTGGTACCTTTTGGCGTCGGGCCAAAGCCAAACTTGTTGGGACCAATTGCGCCGGGGATGCTGTGGATCGCCGCGTTGCTTTCTTGCATGTTGACGTTGGACAGGCTGTTCCAAGCGGATGTTGAAGATGGTTCGATGGATTTGTTGTCCCTGTCGCCTTTGCCGCTTGAAGTCACGGTGTTGGCGAAGTGTCTGGCGCACTGGCTCACAACGGGTTTGCCGCTGCTGGTCGCGGCTCCGTTGATGGCCATAACTCTGAATATGCCGGGTCAAGCCTACGGTGCGATGATTGCCGCGCTGGCCATTGGAACTCCCGCGCTCAGCTTGATCGGCGCGATCGGTGCGGCGCTGACATCAGGGATGCGAAGAGGAGGCGTTTTGACGGCCGTTTTGGTCTTGCCGCTCTATGTACCAACCTTGATTTTGGGGGCGCTTGCAGGGAATGCAGCGGCTACAGGGTTGGATGCCGCGCCTTACCTGATGCTCTCTGCGGCGATCACGTTGGCGTGTTTACCTTTGTGTCCATTGGTGGCAGCGGCAAGTTTAAGGCTCGCGCTCCGTTAGAATCCAACACTTTAGTCCGCTTCCTACAAAAATAGAGAAAATCTGATCTATCTGAATTTCCAAACAAAGTACTAAATATCGAATTAGCAATAATTGGCGATACTGGCCTCCGCAAAAAGCAAAATAAACGGGGGAACATATGATCGAGGCAAGTGGCAGTTTAAATGGCGATACACTCGGCACTCTTTCGGGGTTGTCTGGGGGTATCGCAGGTGCGAGCTCTCTTGGGGGCGATTTATCGTTCGGTTTTGGGACGAGTCCGAGTGGTACGCAAGACGCGACCGTAACAACGGACCCTGGTGTTATTACCGTTACATTCCCTCCGATTAATCTGCCCAATTTTGAACCGTTAGTCGTCGTTGATGATATGGTCACAACGGATGAAGATTCCGGTGGTACGGTCATTCCTGTATTGATCAATGACACCGCAGCGGACACCAGCCTTTTGGTGGTCACGAATGTTACCGATGCGAGCAATGGCACGGTGACGCTGGACGCCGGCCAAGTCATATACACGCCGGACCCGAATTTTTCGGGCACGGATTCCTTTACCTATACTGTACTTGATGCGCTTGGCTTTACCGAAGAGACCGGAACAGTCACCATTGAAGTCGCGTCCGTGAATGATGCGCCAACGGTGGTGGCGATTGATTTGGGATCAATAGCGGAAGATGCTGCGCCGCAATCATTTAGCCTTCTGCAAGGCGTCAACGATATTGACTCTGATGCTGCGGGCTTTTCGATAGAAAACGTTTCGATCGTTCAAAACGGCGGTACCGTTACAGTCGCGACGCCATTGACTTCAGTTGATGCAGCAACCGGACAGGTGACAATCGACCCTTCATTGCTCGCGGCGGAGCTGGATGAAGGCGAAAGCGCGACATTTCAAATCAACTATTCGGTCCTCGATGGCGACGGGGCATCAGTGGCAAATACTGCGTCGCTGACTGTTACTGGCGTCGATGACGCATTTGACGGGATATGTGTAGATACGCTGGACGACGTCGTGGCCGATGATGGTTTTACATCGCTGCGCGAGGCCATAGCGATTGCGAATGCTAATGATGATGTGAATGCGATTTGTTTTGAGGTTGATGGAGTCATCAACCTGCGGGACGATTTGCAGATCACTAGCGATGTCAGCATCTTTGGCAATGATGCGACGATCGATGCAGGGTTTCGCGATAACATCTTTGATGTGAATGACCGCGTCACAGTAGATATTCAAGATCTGACCTTGTCTCGTGGCGCAAGTCGAAGCAATGGCGGCGCGATTGATGCTCGCAATGATGCGACCCTAAACTTGACGAATGTGACCTTTACCGACAATCAGGCGCGGCGCGATGGCGGTGCGATTTCTGTGCGGGATCGAAGCGAAATCAACATCACGGGCGGCTCATTTAACAATAACTCTGCAAGAGATGACGGTGGTGCAATCTCGGGCCGCAATGATGTAGCAATTTCGATTGAAGGAGCAGACTTTGTTGAAAATTTCGCCCGCGACGATGGCGGTGCGATTTCGGTAATTAGTCGCGCTGAAATCGATGTCACGGGAGGAATGATCAGCGAAAACTCGGTACGCGGCAGTGGCGGTGGTTTAGCAGCCAATGATGATGCGGTGATCCGTCTGACAGACGTCGCGCTAAACGGAAATATGGCTCGCGCGACAGGCGGCGCGATCTTCGTCGATGATCGCGGCACTGTGGAATTGATTGGCGGCAGCTTGTCAAACAACGAAGCGTTGCGCGAGGGCGGCGCGATTGATTTTGACGATCAAGGACGCCTCTCCATTGATGGTACCAACGTTGAAGGCAACGAGGCAGGCAGCAGTGGCGGTGTTGCATATTTTGATGATCGGGGCAGTGTTGATATTTCAGGTGCAACGATCGACGGAAATACGTCCGGGAATGAAGGCGGCGCTTTCGCTTTTGACGTCGACGGAACAGTCAATGTCGAAAGTTCGACGATTTCAAACAACAATGCACTCGATGACGGCGGCGTTTTTGCCTTGGATGACAATGGCAGTGTGACAATCACAGATAGCCTGCTGTTGAACAATAGCACGACGCGCAATGTTGGGGATGGCGCGGTCATCTACGTTGACAACGGCAATGCCACTGTAAGGATCAGCGACACATCGGCTATTGGAAATACTGCGGGTGACGATGGCGGTGTCATCGCGACGGAGATTGATCAGCCGGGGGCTGCTTTTGACATTCGCATTACGGGCGACGCAAACGATGTGTTCAGAGGTAATTCAGCGGGTGATGATGGCGGCGTTATACAAGTCCATAACGACTCGATTATCTTCATTGATGGAATTACTATAGAGGATAACGAAGCTCGCGATGATGGCGGTGTCATCGCTGTCAACAACAACACTGAATTGTTTGTTTCCACGCCGTCCGATATTTTTAGCGGCAGCAATGATGCCAATGACGGGGATTTCTTATTCTCGCGCAATGACATTAGCGGAGAAGTTCAGGGGTTCGATTTCGATACGGATTTCTTGATTTTCTAAACTGAAAGCACCGGGATAGTCCCTGTCACTGATACGGTCTATCCCGGATACGTCTTCGTTATATGGCGGACAAAACTATGCCTTACAACGATTTCAACGCGCCAGAACGTAGGCGTCCAACCAGATCGTCGACCTTCCCTTGTTCTTGCCCGCCCACAAGAATGAAGCCGTGCGAACCTGATTTCCACGTATGAGTTGCCAACCCGGCCAGCCGTGCTGGTCCCTCTTCGCCTTCAGGGTTCGGCATGATGCACAGCGCAAACGGAGCGCCATCCTCATTGGTATAGACCAGTTGAATCAGAGGTTGGCCTTCAAACCCCAAGACCTGTGCGCGCCGCAACGTCAAGTCATCGACCTCCGCTAAGGTCGATAAACTCAGGTCATAACCAACCGCTTTCGAAGCCCGGTCAATTTCAGTCGCCAGCTTGTCTGGGTCGCCGCCGAGATACGCGACAGTTTCTGGAACGTATAGCGCTTGATACCGGGCGACCTCGACCCGCCAATCATTCGTTACTCCCGTGCCAGACGAAGAGAGTTGACTGCCGACGAAGATACCAACGGCAACTGACGCGGCCAATGCGGCCCCGGCCAACCAGCGCGGTTTTGAGGGTGCTTGTTGAGGAAGGGTCGCGCGTAGTTTTTGAAGGCGCTCTTCCCCTGGTAATTTCTTGAAAGCCTCAGCAACAGGAAAAGAGGCAGTATCCAATGCCATCAGTCGACGTTGTAAAGCTATATCGGTCGACAAAGAAAGTTCTACCGCCTCGGATTCTGTTTCGGTCAGTGCGCCGTTCAGATAGCCTTTGAGCGTTTCATCTGAATACGTCATTAGTTTACCTTGGCACTTTCTACATTCGTGTTCAGCGCGGCTAAGGCCCGGCGCGCTGTCGATAGTCGACTCATTATAGTACCGATAGGCACGCCAAGAATTTCCGCAGCTTCACCATACGTAAACTGTTGAACGTAAACCAATTCAACCGTTGTTCTTTGTGCTTCAGGTAACTCCATGACCTTTGAATACACTTGGGAAGCGAAAATATTCATTTCAGCATCCGCAGCCTGATCAATCAGATCGTGAACTTTTGCTGTTTCCAACCCTCCTGTTTTCCGAACTGCCTGTGCTCGTAATTCGTTCAACCAAATCGAACGACAAATGGTTAGCAGCCACCCGATGATCGGGCGATTAGTATCAACTTGGTGCTGTTTTTCCAAGGCGCGCAGACAAGTCGATTGGGTCAAATCGTCCGCAACATCGGGCTTTCCCGACAACGACAGGGAAAACCTCCATATTGAAGCAAGATTTTGCGACAAAGCCAGTTGTATATCAGGTGGTGAATTCTTCCCGAAATTCATCGAATAATTTTCCGATTCGCGTGCTTGAAAATCGTTTGCCCGATATTGACGAGCCTGACGTTGGTTCAATCAAAAAAACTATGGTCATAAAAATAGTTCACGCGGCAAGTCTTTCTGCAGTGGCTCTCTTTGTTTCGCACGTCGATTGTAGACCGCCGGACATTGGACGAAACCAATTCCGGCCTCGTCTTTAGCTCGTTTTGAACGGGTACGTTCCGGGCCGTTCACAATTTAGAGAAGCTGGATGGTGCCGCTACGTTAGATTGCTTTGATTTCTTTCGTGCCGGTCTTTTTTATGGCCTTGCTTGGTAAGACGAAAATGCAAATAATCGTATTTCAACATTCTAACGCTCGTCCGTTGGGACCAGCTCGAAGCGAGCGGTATTGCACCTATCGCCTTCGAGATAACCCGTCCCTTGGAGGCAGGGCACAGATGTTTCATTCTCCCACGCCTCTGTGACTGCGCAGCGCTTTACGGAACGACTGTATGCGGATATTTACACATTCATGTGGAGTTTCGCTAATCCGAACAAATTTATGCGCGTATCGGGCTATATCCTGCCCGTAGCTGCGTCGATTGCCATTTTGCTTTTTGCCTATGGAATCTATCAGGGGCTGTATGTTGTGCCACCCGAACGGGTTCAGGGCGACTCGGCTCGTATCATCTTTGTCCATGTCCCGGCCGCCGCTATGTCGATCATGGTGTACATGATGATGTGTACCTGCTCGCTGTTTGCGCTGATTTGGCGGCATCCCGTCGCAGACCTCAGCGCAAAAGCCGCGGCGCCCATCGGGGCTGCCTTTACGCTTTTGGCGTTGGTCACAGGTGCTCTTTGGGGGTATCCGACTTGGGGAACATGGTGGGTATGGGATGCGCGGCTGACATCTGAGCTGATCCTCTTCTTCTTTTACATTGGCTATATCGCGCTTTGGGATGCCTTTGATGACGAATCCAAAGCAGCGCCGGCGGCGGCGATTTTCTGTCTGGTTGGCTCCATCTTTGCCGTCCTGGCAAAGTATTCCGTCGAGCTATGGGAAACGCTGCACCAACCGCCCAGCTTGAGCATTACCGGCGAGAGAAACGTTGATGATGTCTTTCGAACGCCGTTGCTGGCGATGATGGCGGCGTTTGGTCTTTATTTCCTAAGCGTCTGGCTTGTGCGGGTGCGGACTGAAATCCGTGCGCGGCGAGTCAAAGCAATTAGATTAGCGGCGGCACGCGAATGATCCCTGTTTACGAAGAACATTATGCCTTTGCGATTTGGTCCTGCTACGGCGTCACCGCGTTGGTCCTGATCGCCATGCTCGTCTATAGCTTATGGCGATCCGGTGCGACCAAACGCGAGTTAGAGACGCTCGACGGTCAACGCCGCCGTGCTCCGGCACAGCCTGCACGGGACACGGCTGGATGATGCGATTTTTGCCATTGCTGGCCGTGGTTGCGCTGCTACTGGTTTTTACCATCGGCCTGTTTCGCGAAGATCGGGATGTCCTTCGCTCGACATTCCTAGACGAGCCAGCTCCGGTTTTCTCAGTGCCGAAGTATAAGGCCGAGGGCGAGGTGGTTTCACTGGCGCAGATGAAGGGCGGCGGCCCTGTTGTACTGAACTTCTGGGCCTCGTGGTGCGGTCCCTGTATTGTCGAGCACCCTGAAATTACGAAACTGTCTAAGCTTGATGGCGTGCGGGTCTTTGGCATTAACTACAAAGATAAGACCGACGATGCGCAGCGGTTTTTGGACCGCTATGGCAATCCCTTCACCGAAATTGGTGTCGATGAAAAAGGACGTGCGGCGATTGAATATGGCGTCGCAGCTTTGCCAGAAACCTTCGTCATCAATGGCGAGGGGCGTGTGATCTACAAACACACCGGCCCGATTGGTCCCGGCGATTATGATGAAAAGCTGCTGCCTGCAATTGAGGCAGCCCGCTAACGACTCAATCCCGCTTACCCTGAATGACTTGGTTCAGGATCATCGCACAAAACAGAATTGCGAAACCCGCAAGGATACCTTGTCCAACGGATGAGTATTGCAGGGCTTCGAGGACGTCTTCTCCCAAACCCTTCGCTCCGATCAGTGAGGCGACCACGACCATTGCGAGGGATAGCATGATCGTCTGATTAACCCCCGCAAGAATTGACGGTGCGGCGAGGGGTAGGTCAACCTTCGTCAGCAGATACCATTTGGACGCACCATAGGCGATGGCGGCCTCGCGGATCGATTCAGGCACGCCGCGCATTCCGAGGACTGTCAGGCGCACAACAGGGGTGCCTCCGAAGATCATCGTGATAATGATGGCGGCGGGTTTGCCAACGCTGAAAAAGGCAATGACCGGAATCATAAAGACGAAGGACGGCATGGTCTGCATGAAGTCCATGATCGGACGAATGACGGCGTAGACGCGGGGGCGGCGGGCACAGAACAGGCCGAGCGGAATCCCTAGGGCGATTGAGATACAGGCTGCTGTGCCGAGCAATGCAAGCGTGGTCATCGCTTTTTCCCAGAACCCGAACAAACCCATATAGAGCAGGAATCCTGCCGCAGCGACGGCTCCTTTGATCCCGGCTGAGAGCCATGTGAGCAGGATGATAAAGCTCGCGATGACTGGCCACGGCGTTTCGACAAACAGCACTTCCAGAGCGTCCAGAACCACACGAATGCCATAGCTAATCGACTCGAAGAACTTCGCTCCATTATCTGTACTGAAGTTGACAAAGCCCTCCACCCGCTCAATCGCCGTGCGTCTGATGATCTGATCCGTCGGGAAATCCGCAAGCCACGCGATCGAACCGGGGAAGGCATAGTGAATGACACTCGCCGCGAAAATCAGGAAGACGAACCCGACACTTATCCCCGTGCGAACAGGGGTTAAGCCTGAACGCAATGAACGATCAGACAGCCATTCAGAGAAGCGGCTTTCCAATGCAGGGTTCGCAATAATCCCCTCGATAATTTTTACGATTGCCAGAAACCCAAGGCCAAAAAGAGCGATCTTGAAGGCATTCGCTTCTGCGACAACGACTTCGGCTTGAATGTCAGAGATGGCCTTTTCAAGCGAGGTAATGGCGCGTTTGAAAACATCAACATTGGCCGCTCCGCTGTTTTCAGCGGCTTCGAGTTGTTGATACCGAAAATCGAGCGTGCCTTGGATCTGACCAATGCGCTCTCGCGCCGCTGCACCCAGATCGCCAAACAAGCCCCGTGCGATTTGGATTACGCCGAAGGTTTCCAAAATCGTGAAGGGCAGCGCCCACTTCCAGATACTCCGCATCCCAAACCAAATCGGACCAAGCAGGGCTGCAACCCAGTTGAAAGTCCATGAAAACTTTGCGGTCGCGCCGATTTTTTGGAACTGCTGGCGGTAATAGTCAGGATTGGTTTCGACGAAGCTGCTGATCAGCTCATCGCGATTTTCGGCACGGGCGCTGGCCAGCTCATCGGCGCTCTCTTCCGTGAGGATGGAATCGACTTGGCTCATGAGGTTTCCGTCCCCTCGATAACAGTGCGGAGCAGGTCTGCGCGATCAATGACGCCAACCCGGTTGCCATTCGCATCAACCACCGCAAACGGTCGCTCGTCCGCGATGGCATGTTCAATCATCTGGCTAAGATCGGCGTCTTCCGGGAAGGTCTTGGCAGCCGCATCAAGCGAACCGCTCACGCTCTCAAAGGCTGCGATATCTTGCATCACCGCATGAGCGCGCACGACTTTCAGGCGCGAGATGCCAGCGACGAAATCTGCAACATATTCGTCGGCGGGATTCATCACGATGTCTTCCGGCGTGCCGATCTGAACAACGCGGCCATCGCGCATAATGGCGATGCGATCTCCGATACGCACGGCTTCGTCGAGGTCGTGTGTGATGAACACCGTGGTCTTGTTCATCTGCGAGGCCAGCTTCATAAACTCGTTCTGAAGCTGTCGCCGGATAAGTGGATCAAGCGCTGAAAAAGGCTCATCCATCAGCAGTATTTCAGGGTCGGATGCGAGGGCGCGGGCCAGGCCGACACGCTGTTGCATCCCGCCCGACAGTTCATGGGCGAACTTGTTGCCCCATCCGGTCAACTCGACCATGTCGATTGTACGTTCGGCGATTTCGAGGCGATCGTTTTTGTTTACCCCCCGAATTTCCAGCGGCAGAGCCACGTTATCCACGACCGAGCGATGCGGCATCAACGCAAAGTTCTGAAACACCATCGCGATATGTTCGTTGCGATAAGTGCGAAGCGCCGCAGGCTTCATCGCCATAATGTCTTCGCCGTTGACAATGATCCGTCCTGCGGTGGGTTCGAGCAAACGGTTGATATGACGAACCAGTGTCGATTTTCCGCTGCCTGACAAGCCCATGATGCAAAAGATTTCACCGGGCTTGATGTTCATCGTGGCGTCGGCGACGCCAATCACGCAGCCATGTTTTTCAAGAACCGCTTTTTTGGAAATTCCAGTGGCCTGAATGTCTTTCAGCGCGATCTTGGGCTTATCGCCAAAGATCTTCCACACGCCTTCAATTTCTATCGCAAATTCGGAGTTTGACGATGAACCTGTCACTGAGTTGCCCAAAGAATAAGGGGTTAGCGAGGGCTAACCTGAGGATAGACCAAAGCCCCGTATGAGGCTTTGGTCATTGATTAGCGTGACGGAGGTTGGTTACTGGACCATCGATTCCAGCTTGTCGAGACGGGCGCGCAGGGCCTTGATCTCATCCATGATTTCGGCATTTGACATCGACGCGCCGCCGCCGAGACCTAACCATCCATCAACACGGTCGCTATTGGCTGTAACCCATGCTTTCGCGACGTCGGCAGCATCTTTGCCGCCTTCGATTTCGAAGGCAAAGTTCGAAACATCTTCACCGTTCAGCGCGATGTTCTTCACCAGATCGGCAATCGCAGGCGAGCGATCCTCCAGCGAGTTCGAATAAGCGATTTGAACTTGCTTCAGGGCATCCTCGGTCATGACCTTGGAGTTTTCGAACCAATCTGGGTCGTCGCTCGGTTGCAGCGCTTTGTACAAGGCTGGATCGAAAGCCGGTTCTTCGAGGCGCACGATGTCATGTTGAAACCAGATGGCGTGCGGCGAATAGCAATAAAATGCGTAACCGATGCCTTTTTTGACCGAGTCGCCCACCGTTGCCGTCATGACCGATTGGTCCGCACGAATCGGCTCCATGAACGGCATGAGGCCATAGTCGCGGACTTTGACTTGGTTCACATTAGCCGACGCCCAGCCCGGTGCGCCAATCCAAATTTCGCCCTTGCCGTTGCCGTCACTATCCATCTTTTCGGCGATTTCCGGACGGGCGAGGTCAAAAATCGAAGTCACGCCTTCTTTTTCGGAAAACTCTTTCGAGACGCAAAAGCTCTGCTTGCCCTCATAAGCGTTCCCGGACAGCGAGACATTTCCCGTACCGTCGACATACTTGTCGGTGAAGCTCTTTTGGTTTGGCAGCCATACGTCTGGGTGAATATCAATGTCGCCCTTGCCGGCATCCATCGCTGCAAAAATTGCCGCGTTGTTTCCGGGAACAAGCGTTGCTTCGCCGCCGATTCTAGAAACAACAATCTCTTGGATAAGGTGGGCGATGGCTTGAGCGCCCGTCCAGGATGGCGCGCCAATATTGACTTTTTCAGCCGCAAAACTCGCGGAAGCCGTGGACATTGCGAGGGCGCAGACCGCGCCGAAAAGTTTCTTCTTCATTTTTCTCTCCCTGTTGGATGCGTCAAAGTGAGCGCACTTCCATACTGTTTTCCAGTACTTTGTCGGTTCCAGTGGCTACGAGTTCGTCACAAAATTCAACTGCGAAACGAAAATGAGGCTTCAAAAGAGGGTTTTTGGCTGTTTCCAAGGATAAAATCAGCTGCCCGCGCCGCAATCATCTGCGTTGGCGCGTTGAGGTTGGCGCTGATGATCTGCGGCATGACCGAGGCGTCAACCACCCGCAATCTATCAATTCCGTGGACCTTCAGCGTTCCGTCGACGACCGAGTCAGCTCCGATCCCCATGCGGCAGGTTCCGCATGGGTGATAATCTGTTCCGACATTTTCGCGGATGCCTCGGGCGATATCGTCATCGGTTTGTAAGTCGCCGCCGATGGTCACTTCGCGGCCTCGATAGGCGTCGAAGGCGCGCTGTGCGACCAATTCGCGCGTCTTGCGAACTCCATCGATCAACTCGCTCAGGTCGGCGGGATTTGTAAGATAGCCGAAATATAGCGCGGGCTTGTCCGCCGGATTGCCGGAGCGAAGGGCAATGTGCCCCCGGCTCTGGGGCCGTAGCTGGTCGATATGGATACTGAAACCCTGATAGAGACTGAGTTCCTCGCCCCTCTCTTCGACGCCGACGGGAGCCATATGATATTGGAGGTTGGGATAGGGGACATGATCATTGCCACGGATCAAGCCACCCGCTTCCCAAACATTCGAAGAGACGATGCCTTTTCGGGTCAGCAGCCAGCGCGCGCCCGAAAAGCCCTTTTGGAATAATCCTGCGTAACGATCCATCGCGACCGGCTTCGTGCACGTGAACTGCATAATCACCGTTGCATGGTCCTGCAGATTTTGGCCCACCCCCGGCAAGTCCAGAATCGGCTCGATTCCATGCGTCCGCAAATGATCCGCCGGACCAATCCCGGAGAGCATCAAGGTCTGCGGTGAGTTGATTGCACCGCCGCAGAGGATGACCTCTCGTTCGGCCTCGACACGACGGGTATCGTCGCGGTGGCGATAGAGCAGCCCGGTTGCCCGATTGCCAGAAATGATAATCCGTTCGACCATCGCTCGTGTCACGAGAGTCAGATTGGCGCGCGTCAGGGCAGGGCGCAGATGAGCAACGGCGGCACTGCATCGGCGACCATTGCGCTTTGTCGCATCAAGGCGAGCCACGCCTTCAGGCTGAAAGCCGTTGAGATCATCCGAGCGCCCTTGCCCCGCCTGCTCGCCCGCATCGAGAAAAGCATCATAGAGCGGATTGTCGTAACTCCCGCGCGTCACGCCCAGCGGCCCACCGACCCCTCGCCAGTCATCGACGCCCCGATCACTATCCTCGCCGGTTTTAAAATAGGGCAAGCATTGGGCGAAAGACCAATCGGAAAGTCCAAGGTCATTGGCCCATTTATCATAGTCGAGCGGATGACCGCGCATATAGACCATCGAGTTGATCGAGCTGGACCCGCCAACGACTTTTCCGCGCGGGGTGCCGATGCTGCGGCCTGCTACCGCCGGGTCGGGCTCTGAATGGTAATTCCAGTTGATCCGCTTATTTCGATAGGCGTGGTAGACCCCTGCAGGCATATGGATCATCAGGTTGCGATCAGGCGGACCAGCCTCCAGCAACAAAACCGAATAGCGACCACTCTCACTCAGTTTATTCGCGAGAACGCACCCTGCGGATCCCGCCCCAACGATAATGTAATCGTATCTGTCCGCCATACTCGCTCCGCTTCGGCCAGAGCCTTGCACGGTTGGGAATTGAGATAAAGTAGGGTGAAAGCACCAATGCGGCTTCGCTGGTGTTCCGCGGATCGGGCGAGCAATGAAAGATGGTTCGGCACACCGGTCTCTCGGTAAAGCGCACATTGGGGAGGACGCGATACCGAGAGTGTGGTGAGGCGGTCAGGCTTTTGATCTGTCGACCAATCACCTTCCCGATGCAGGTAACGAGGGCACGTCCTGCACAGCGCAGAAACTAGGTCGCACGGCTTAACGATTCATGTGCGGATAAGCCGTGTTTTACATTCTCAAATTGCAGATAAAAACAATATATTCAGTATCTTCGCTAAGCCGCTGGATTTTCACAGCAAGGGTTCATCGGCGGCAAAAACCTACCGATACTTTGATTGGCATTGTTGCTACTTTCACCGCAAGGCGTTGTGGCAAGTGGAGCGACTCAACGGATCGAATGCGCGCGAAAGATCAAGTGTAGGGACGATTGGTTCGAGGTCAAACCGCCTACGCCTCCCGCCGGAATTCCGGGGGAGGTCATTGGAACAATTGAGAGCTGAAGACGGCCTTATCCGGTGGACGCTCGATACGGTTTGCGCGCAGGCACCACTCAAGAAACGATGCCCAAAGGCCCTGTTCAGGGCGAGGCAAAAACCGAACCGTGCGTAAGGCGCGGCGCATTTGTTTTTCGATCTGGCGCAGCAGGCGTGCGGCAGAGCGGCCTACATCCATCAGGATCGCGCGCAACGCCTTCAGGCGATGCTGGCAATCGGATAGGGAAATATCTGCATTGTCCGTGACGGCGATTTGGGCAAGGCGTTCGGAAAGCCGCTTTTGATCAATCGCCAACCCGCCGCGAGAGACCATGACGTGCGCTTGTGCAATCACCAGATATTTTGCGGCAGCTTCCGCGCGGGATAGGATCGACCCGACAAAGCCAAGCATCCAATCTGAAAACCGACGTGAGATCGGACCAAGCGACAGAGCACCAACCATAACAACCAGCCCCGCAACAATACGGAGCAGGCGATGCCGCTGAGCTTCCAAGGTCCGTTCAAAGTCCACGTCGTTGCTTGCCTCCCGTTTGATTCGATGGCGGCAAATAAGAACTAATAGTGAACAAATGTCAAGAGAGAATTTCCAAAAGCACACCGCACAGCGCGGCAAACCCGCCCGCAAGCTGTGCGTCAGTAACCTTCATTGTCCGAATGTTCGGACAATCCGGAACCACAAAAGCCACCGCTTGCCGCGCTGGATCACCGGATTAAATTCGCCGATGACCTCCTTCACCCAAAATGTCGTGCAGTCTGGCCGTCCGATTATTGTCTAACGTACGGTTGATTTTTCCTCTAAACATTTGCTTCCTAACGGCTTTTTAGGCTTTCACCAGTATTCTTTTCAAACCGATTGAGTGGTGAAGCCTGTGCTTCGCGTCAGCCAAGTCGAGGAAAAGCCAGTGCCAAAACGTCTTTTGCACATAATTTTCAGCGTATTAACGCTTTCGAGCGCGGCCCTTTTCGGTGCGGCGGCGCAGGCGGGCGGCTCGTGGAAACCACTCGAAATTATCGACATGAGAACGGTTGGCAATTTGAGCGCAGATATTGTCGTTACGACGGGTTTTTTCGATGATGTCGATCTCGTGTCATTGGATGATCCAGCGATTTCTTTCGCAGCTGACGGGATTAAAATCGACACGGATACATCGAAAAAAAGCGGTTGGTCCGGCCTCGTTGAAGTTGAAGTAACGGAAGAACCAACCCTCCCATTCGATGATTTCTCAGCGTATACGGATGTCTACGCTCAAGCTGATGACGAGACCAAATTGCAGGGTTTTTACACCATGCGATACCAGTTTAACTCCGGCGCTCGGTTTCGTCCGTATGCGGGGGCAGGTCTTGGCCTCGTCGCGACCACAACGGATGCAGAAACAGCCGGGGTGATCGCTGGGCGGGCGACCGCGGGGTTCGATTTGACGCTCGGCGAAGGCTCAGCATTGTTTGCGGAATATGCCATCATGAAAAATGGTGGCGTAAACCTCGGCAACGCGGGCGGGGCTGACAATGCATCCGATGGGGTGTTGGACATCGAGCACACGGTAAAGCTGGGTTTCCGCCGAAGTTTCTGACAACGCGCAACCTCTGACTTGCGCGATGGGCGCGGCAGTTCCATGCTCGTGCCCATGAAAACATTATTTTACAGCCACGACTCTTTTCTCAATCATGATGTGCCGGAAGGTCATCCTGAGCGCCCAGACCGTATGCGTGCGCTGACCAAAGCGTTTGGCGATCCGACATTTGATGACCTGACGCGCCACGAACCGCCCTTCGGCACCGATGAGCATCTGCTGCTCGCGCATCCCCAAGCCTATATCGACGCGATCAAAGAGGCCGCGCCCGCGCAAGGGCGGCAGGCGCTTGATGGCGATACATGGATCAGCCCCGGCTCGATGGAGGCATCCTTGCGCGCCGTTGGCGGTTCTTGCGATGCGGTTGACCGTGTGCTGGCGGGAGAGGCGAAGAACGCCTTCTGCGCCCATCGTCCACCCGGACACCACGCGGAGCAAATCAAGCCAATGGGCTTTTGCCTCTTCAGCACGGCAGCGATTGCTGCCCGCCATGCGATTGAGAATAAGGGGTTGGAGCGGGTGGCCGTCATCGACTTCGATGTCCATCACGGCAACGGGACACAAGATGTCGTCGAGAACGATGCCCGTATCCTCTATGCCTCTACCCATGAGGGGGGCATTTTCCCCGGCACGGGTCATGAGAATGAAACCGGCGTTGGGAATGTGTTCAACAAGCCGTTGCGCCATCATGCTGGCTCGTCTGAATTCCGCGCGGCTTATTCCGATCACATCTTCCCCGCGATTGCGGCGTTTGACCCGCAACTCCTGATCCTCTCGGCGGGGTTTGATGCCCATGCTGATGATCCGCTCGCGTCAATCCAATTGCAGGAACCCGATTTCGAATGGATCACCGCAGAGCTTTGTGCGCTGGCGGAGACTCATTGCGAGGGACGCATCGTCTCGTTATTGGAGGGGGGCTACGACCTTCGTGCCCTCGCGGCGTCAGCTGCGATTCACGTCAAGACACTTCAGAAAGCCGCGCAGACATGACGAAACCTGATGTTAAATCCCTTAGCTTCGAAGAGGCGATGGGCCAGTTAGAAAAGATCGTTGATGCACTCGACAGCGGCGATGTCTCGCTTGAAAAAAGTATCGACATCTACGAACAGGGCGCGGCGTTGCAAAAGCATTGCGAGGATAAGCTGAAGCAAGCCGAGATGCGCGTGCAGAAGATTGTCTCGGACACAGGTGGAAAGCCTGCTGTTGAGGAGACCTCTTTCGAATGACGACCGAGATACGGGCGCGCCTTGCCGATACTGCCGCTGAAGTTGAAGAGGCTCTCGCGGCGCTCCTACCGTCACCGAGTTTAGACGATAAGCCGCTGGCCGAAGCGCGGGTGATCGAGGCCATGCGCTATGCCTGTCAGGGCGGAAAACGCTTGCGCGCATTCCTTGCTTTGGAAACTGCCGCCGCCCTCGGTGTCGAGCGGGCGCGAGCAATGCGAGTTGCGTGCGCGATCGAATGTATTCACGCTTATTCTCTGGTGCATGACGATTTGCCAAGCATGGATGACGACGACCTACGCCGGGGGCGTCCGACCACGCATAAGCAATTCGACGAGGCAACGGCGATTCTCGCGGGGGATGCGCTGCAAACCCATGCTTTCACGATCCTTGCGGATGAACGTACCCATTCGGATGCGTCTGTGCTTGCACAGCTCGTCGCCGCCATTGCGAAGGCGAGCGGTGCTGCGGGAATGGTCGGCGGTCAGATGATCGATATCGCGGCGGAGAGTGCAGATACGCCGCTGACTTTGCCAGAAATAACGCGCCTGCAACGGATGAAGACGGGCGCGCTGATCGAGGTTTCTTGCCAAGCCGGAGGCATCCTCGGCCAAGCGGATTCCGCACATATGCAAATGATCGAGGCGTATGGTCGGGACTTCGGTCTGGTGTTTCAGATCGTCGACGATCTGCTCGACGTTGAGGGCGACGCCGCTAAGGTGGGTAAGGCCGTCGGGAAAGACGCAGATGCTGGCAAAGCCACCTTCGTGAGCATCCTCGGCATCAATGAAGCCAAAAACCGCGCCGCTCGCCTGACCGCTCAGGCTGTCGCTCATATCAAACCGTTAGGAAACGGAGGCGACGTCTTGGCAGAGCTGGCGGAATATGCCCTCTCGCGGCAAAGCTAAGCCGACTGATTGCGTCCGAGATAACCCCTGAGCAGATAGATCAGGGTTCATCCGGCTGTGCACATGAAACTTAAAATTTGCAGACTCGTTTTTTCAGCAGCCGTTTTTAACGAGATCAAACGATGTTGCTTGCTGCTCGGTGCGGAAGAACTGAAGCGGGTCGAGCTTTGGGTGAATCCATTGCCGAGAACATTCGATGCTGCCATCGGCTGCAAGCCAGTAGCGGTTTGTGAAAGCGAAGTCTTCAAAATATCTTTTGCAGATTTCGTCGATAATCGCGCCTTCGCTTTCGCGGGGGCTGCTTTCGAGAGAGCATCGGAACTTGTCCCGTTTCGTGCGGCCTGATTCCCAGTATTCGATCACCCGATCTGTGGTGTGACCTTTCTCAGCCGCGTCTTTTAATCCATCGAACCAAGAGCTATTTGCCGCGAGATAACTCCCGCGTAGATCAATCCCCAGCCCGGTCGCGCGGGTGACAAACCCATCATTCATCGCAATGACAACGCCGTCAGGCGAGGCGTAGGTTTTGCTCGGCCCGCTTTGTCCCGCCAGTGGAATGGCAACGCGGATCGCCTTAAATCCAACAATTAGCGGCGGGCCTTCCGCAGCCGCTGTCAGAGCGGCGGGCGCGACAGTGGATTCACCTTCTTCTTCGAGGCCGGTCTTAACCCCTGTCACGCGCGAAAAATCACCCAGTGCATTGCCAAAGGTAAACTTACCATTCGAACAAGCGGATAAAGCCACGAGGCATATGGCGGCGATGGCAATGGTGGTACGCGATGTCATCATGCGATCCTCAATGCGCGAACGAATCCCACTGCGGAGCGATTTCGCCATGCGATCCCTCCCGCGTCAAACCAAACAGACGAGAGCCGGGGTTCAGGCGCTGACCACCATCCCGTTGCAGGGGGCGGAGGCGCAATGCACCTTTTGACTTCGTGTCGCGCGGTAAGCCCCAATCGAGTGGGATCGAAAGGGTGATCCCTTTATCGAAACTGCCCTCGCCGAATTCTTCGAACGGAACATCGGTAATTGTCGCGAAGGCACCAACTTCCCATCCGTTTGGAAAACGGCGGGAGACTTCCAAAGTCGCACCCAGATCAGCCGCAAGATATCGACCTGCATGCAAGGCGACGTTCCAATGAGCATAGGGCGTGTCGTAATAGATACTCGCGTGCCCCGTGATGACGTCGTAATCTTGGAAACTGAACAGCGTGTCAAAATCGCGTTGCCGCGCGTAGTAGAGTTCGCCGCCAAAGGCCAAGCGAGAGTTCGGCGGGCGGTACAGTACTTCACCGCCAAAACCGGCAAACATCTGCTCTAATAAGCCCCCAGAAACTTTCGCGTAGACGTTTGGTGCTGGGTTGAAAAGATATTCTCCCGCGAGGCGGAACACGCCAACATCTGTTTCCGCATTGTAACGGTTTGCTTCGCTTCGCACTCTCGGCAGAACAGAGTCTGACTCGCGGTCCGCATCGTCAAGGTTGCCGATAATTTCGCGGCCAACAGAACCTTCCACAGACAGCCCAGGCGCGAACTCGATACTGCCTTTGGCCTCCGCCCGAAGTTCGCCGCGGAGAGGATCATCGGGATCAAACGCGCTGTATCGGACGTCCGGTCCGATAGACCAATCGTATTTGGGGAAGGTATCAAAATTCTGAATTTCGGCGTCAACGGGTGCGCTGCCCGGCACAATATATGCGAAACCCAACGACGGTGGCGCAACAGAATGGCCAATTTCTCGCGCGGATGCTTCGAGCAAGCTGCGCCCAAGTTTCAACTCTGCGATTTCCAACGAGCGCACAACGATGACAACTTGGAAGGTCTCAATGTCCGCTGGCGCGAAGCGTGATAAAATTCGAGCGGCTCTGCCGACGGCCTTCGCGGTTGATCGGTAGCGATTGTTCGCGACTCGGATGCGAATTGCTTCGGACCCGGCTTCAAGGCTGAGTAGGTCAATCCCAATTCGCTTCAGTTCCGTCTTGAGCGTTTCTGCAAATTTCGGGTTGTCGGTTGGGATCGGTGTAAAGACGGGAGGGGCGACCGGCGCAATCAACCCATCTCTGCCGCCTTCGGGTGCTGGCAAGTTCTCCCGGACAAAGAATAGTGGCGGCGGCGTGCCGACAGGTTCATCGCGTACCGTTTCCCCGACGACTGCTGAAAAGGTCGCTTGCAGGTTGATGTCTTCAAGCCCGAGATACGATCCGGTCAATTGAATACCGGGAGAGACGTTATAGACAAAGCCAAGGTTTAAAGGATTATCATTGCGATCTTGAACGATTTCATTGTTGTCGCTGTCGTATTCGGCAATCAGTTGAAGTCCTTCAAGCGGCGTTTGATAAGAAACGCCGCCGAAAAAGCCGACATCTTCGCCTTGGAAAAAGTCAAAGTTCACCTCTCCGCCTTGTCCGGAAAAGCCGCCTCGGCTCTCGAAACGGGGAGAGATATCCGCCAGTGGGTTCGAGATATCTTCCCTTGAACCAAGCCGTCCCCAGCCCACGCCGAACGACAAATCTAATGGTCCGACCCGCTTACTTGCGACAACATATTCGCCCGCAAACAAACCAGTCCCTAAGAAATCTTGAAAGCCGACGGCGACTTGAGGAAGGTACAGGCCTTCGTCCCAAAGCTTGATCTTAATGTCGAATTGTCGGTCAAAAGTCTCGTTCCCGAACGAGGTTTCAAAGCCCGTATAACCAAATGTCGTTTCGAGCCAAGGGGCCGCTTGGAATGTCACCCCGTAACGTTGTTGTTGGTCATTCCAACTGATCGACGTTGACAATGTCGAATCCGGAGCGACCCGCGCCGTTCGAGTTTTCAGCAGGCCAATACCACCGAACTGACTATGAATTGGATGCGGTTTTGGAGTCGGAGAATCGAATATGTCGGCGTGTGCAGGAGACGCAATTACCGCCATAAGAAGTGGCGCAGCAATCGTGCTGACTTTTACCATGTCGAACAGTCCTGAACGCCTCTAGGTCTGAAAACAGCTTAGTCCAGTGAAAAGTGGTTAAGCAATCTTCAATACGTGAAATCAACGCTTAACGGCGATGTGTGGTCCAACTGTGTCAACGGGACACAAATGAGGCCATCACCCGAGACCAATTCGATCAGTCGGTTACGCGTTTTATGGTCGCGCGCTGTCGATCTGAAGTTGATTAGTGCGACGTCAGATTGCTTCGGGGCGCGCTTCAACGGCACCCTGATCAATGATCGTTTTTGCTTTGCGAGACGTCGTTTCAAACTCAGGAATATAAACTTTCAGCAATCGCAAAACCTCGTCGGAATTGCCTGCTTGTGCCGCATTTTGGATGACATCAATTTGGCTGCGAACTGTTTGAATACGAACGAAACGTGGCCGCGCGACCATCAAGCTTGGGTGCTCTGTTGGTACGAGATCTTCTGTCTCGTGCATGAGCTCTTCGTAGAGTTTCTCTCCAGGACGAAGGCCCGTGTAGACGATCTTTACTTCTTTTTCCGGGGTAAGGCCGGATAGGCGGATGACCTGCCGCGCAAGGTCAACGATCTTCACAGGTTCGCCCATATCAAGGACGAATATTCCGCGATCTCCCCCTCGATCATCTGCGCCGAGCAATAGGGCTTGCAGGATCAAGCGTGACGCTTCGGGGATTGTCATGAAGAAACGCTCAACGTCTGGGTGCGTCACAGTCAACGGACCGCCCTGCGCGAGCTGTTTTCTAAAGAGTGGCACAACAGATCCGTTCGACCCGAGCACGTTGCCAAACCGGACGGTGACGTAGCGTGTCACACCCTTGATATTGGCATTCGCCGCGTCCATCGCTTGGCAATACGCTTCGGCAAGCCGCTTCGTCGCCCCCATAACATTGGCCGGATTTACGGCCTTGTCGGTGGAGACCATCACCATCGAATCGACTTCAGCCGCCGCCGCCGCGTCTGCCACATTTCGTGATCCAACGACGTTCGTGATCACGCCTTCGCAAGATTGCGCCTCTACGATCGGGACGTGTTTCAAAGCGGCTGCATGGAAAACGTATTTGGGTCGATGTGTTTCCATCGCCCGAAAGACTGCGTTTCGATCTCTAACGTCAAGGAGCTTTGAGACAATTTGCAGCGTCGGAAAGATGCGGCTGATTTCCTGATCAATCATATACAATGCGTGTTCAGAAGCATCAGTCAGAATCAGTGTTTCAGGTGCAAGCTTGCATATTTGCCGAACCAACTCAGAGCCGATAGACCCGCCAGCTCCGGTCACGAGAACGGTAGATCCGCCCATCATTGCGCCGCATGCCTGAGCGTCGAAGAGATTTGCAGAGCGAGGCAGCAGATCATTGAGCCTGATTGGGCGCAACTGCTGCCCAAGATTCGAATTAATCTGATCGGCCCGCGGCAACCAAGCGACAGGGATATCAAACTTATCCGTCAGGGATAGAATTTCCCCAACCGAGCGGGTGCTCATCTCATCGCGAGTCAGGACCAAAAAGTCGGGTTTCTTGCCCTGAGAGGTGGACCGCCGGATAATGGCTGCAAGTCGATCAATCGCGCCAATAATAGGCACTCCGCGCAAGGACGCCGCCTCACATTCGGAGTTGATGTGAACGACGCCGATGATCTCGTAATCGCTGTCCGCTCTGCTTTCTGATCGAATAAAATCAGCAACATGATCGCCAAACCCGATCATGAGCAGCTTTTGACGTGGCTTTTTCTCCCGTGAGGCGCTGGCGCTTTTGGACCGTGAGCGCATGGGCCAAAAAGGAAGGTGATGACTGTGAGCGATGCGAGCAAATAACCTTGGACCGATGACCCCGGAAATCGCGGCGCTCAGAACCATGATCCAACCTGTTGTCGGGACAACGGAATAGAAAACAAGCCCGATCAGGGCAACTGAACTGACCGTTGAAGCCAGAGCCTTTTGACCATCTTCAAAGGAAAAAAAGCGCCACGACGAGCTGTACCCACCTAACCCAACGTGGATGACCGCTTGAAGACCCGCGATTGCCAAAGAGATACCGATTGCGATGGGTATGCTGGAAGGAAACGTGCTGAGATTTTTAATGCCGAGAAGTGCGAAAAAAACCGCGAAAGAAATTGCTGTAAATTCGAAACCAAGTTGCCGAAAATTCGTTCTGCGCGATAAGCGCGATAAAATGTTCATATGGTCTCAACGCCAGCCAGTCGGCGCTCCCGAATTTTACTAGACACTATCTACCAATTTGAAGGCACTTACCGAGTGGCGTGAATTAAACGACAGGTTGTTTAACGAAGTCCCATTATCCACGACGGCCAAACGAAGGGTTCCTCAGTTGAGTGAAAGATCGAGCCGTCTGAGTCAATTTCTTTCCGTTCACAATTCAACCGCTGAGTTAAAAGAGTGGCAATATCGACGACGTCCAATTTAGGCGATTTTATGATATGGCGTATCCATCTTCGATACCTAGGGTGCTGGAAGCCGGATTGTGGTGTCCCCGACAGGATTCGAACCTGTGGCCCCCAGATTAGGAATCTGGTGCTCTATCCTGCTGAGCTACGAGGACATCGAGGCCTTTATAGGTGCCTCGGATGATTATGAAAAGGTTGCATCGACGGATGTGGATAAGACGTTGATCTGTCAATCACGTTAGCGTCTTTTGTGTATTCTTTTGCGGTTGATTTTGCCCGGGAGACCTCAGCCATCAAAATCAGGAGGCGCTCTCGAGGAAGCCCCCGGTCTAGATTGGTATGTGAGGCTTCAGAATGGCTGTTTCGCGGAGGGAACAAGCGGTCGAGCCGTTTGTTGCTCATGCTTTAAATTTGGTGTGGAAGCGATTAATCAGACACCCTTACCGTGTTAAACTTGTTGAAAATTCGCAAAAATTCGTAACCTGATTCTCGGCTGTTTCTCTCGTCTCGATGGGCGCAGTTCCGAGCCGTGCAACCTCGGTTTGCGAGTCGGTCCCCGTCGTCGTCACTCTAAACCAATGGCGAGAACCTTTTTCATCACGGTGGGCAGTGCTTGCGACATGACATCCTCGGCGGAAAACCATGTGCCCCGAAGCGGAATAGAATCCGATGAAACGTCGGCTCTTTTCACGGCGAGGCGGAGATGGAAATGCGTAAATGTGTGAAGGGCATCTGAAACATCTCGCCAAACTCCTTCAACCGGAGCGAGACTAAGAGCATCTCTCGGTTCAAAGTTTTCGGTCCACTCTGATCCCGGTACTTCCATCATTCCGCCCAGCAACCCGGACTGGGGGCGACGGTCGAGTAAGACCGCGCCATCCGAGCGCACCGCGACGAAAGCAACACCGTAACGGGTTGGTTTGGCCTTTTTGGTGGTCTTTTTCGGTAAACCCTCGGCATTGCCAGCTTTTCGTCCGGCGCAAGTGGCCATGATCGGGCAGAGACCGCAAGCAGGCTTGCGCGGCGTACAGATTGTCGCCCCCAAATCCATGACCGCTTGAGCATAATCACCGGCACGGGCATCGGGCGTCAGCCGCTCCGCCAGCGAAAATAGCTGCTTTTTCGAACCGGGAAGGGGGTCTTCGACGGCATAATAGCGCGCCATAACCCGCTCGACATTGCCGTCTAGAACTGTTGCACGCTGATCGAAAGCAATCGAGGCGATGGCCGCGGCGGTGTAGGGTCCAATTCCCGGCAAACCCAATAGCTCTGCTTCAGTTTTCGGGAAAATTCCGTTGAAATCGGCGGCCACCATCTGCGCGCATTTGTGCAGGTTTCGAGCGCGGGCATAATAGCCTAGCCCCGCCCATTCCTTCAGAACTTCATCCTGAGGTTCCGCCGCGAGGTCTTCGACGCGGGGCCATCGCGCGATGAAACGCTCAAAATACGATTTCACCGTGGCGACAGTGGTTTGTTGCAGCATGATTTCCGACAGCCACACCCGATAGGGATCAGGTGCCGCACCTCGCATCCGATCGCCGGGACTCACCCGCCAAGGCAGTGTGCGCGCGTGATGATCGTACCAGTCCAGCAGTGCTCCCGAAACGGCTTTGGCGTCGAAGTCCTCACGAAACTGTGGCATTTTCAGTTTTTCCAAAAGTCCGTCCGATCAGATAAGGTACTGTGAATATTTAGAGGATAGTGCGGACTTCATGACAGCACAGGTCGTCCAAAAACGATACGGTAAGCGCGGGTTTTCCCGCGTCAGCGACGCTGCGCGGGGTCTGATCCGTAAGCCTTTGGCCAAGCGCGGGTTCGCACAGGCTCGGTTACTGACGGAGTGGGATGCTGTGGTCGGTGCGGAAATTGCCGGTCTCGTGCGGCCCTTAAGGCTCAGCCATACCTCGAAAGAGGGTATGGGCGGCACGCTCACGCTTGGCGTGCTTGGTGTTCGGGCGCTGGAGGCTCAACATCAGGAGCCGGCGATTATCGAGCGGGTCAACGCTCATTACGGCTATCGCGCCGTCGCGCGCATTCGCCTTGCTCAGCTTGGACCGGAGGCGTTTAATCAGGCAAAGCTGGAAAAAACGGCCCCACAACCTAGTTTCCAACAGATCGAAGCCTTGAAAACCGCGGTTGAGCCAATTTCGGACGAGGGGTTGCGTGATGCACTTGAACGTCTTGGCCGTAATATCGCCACGCGAGCGACGAGAGATCAAACTGAAACCGAAGAATTGAACCAACAACACAGGCAATCACATGAGTAAGTCACTAATTACCGGCGGCGCGATTGTCGCTGTATGCGCCATTCTCGGCTACACAGCTTTCAGCTTCGCGACGAAGTCTGACAGCGATGAAACGCAAAGCGCGTCGACAAATGGCGGTGTTCAAGTCGCGGATGCCAGCGGCAACGCGGTTCCGCTGTCTGAAGCGGACCCAAAAGAGCCATATGCTGGAAAGCTGACGGAAAGCGGTGGGTTCACCGGGGATGTCGTTGAGGGAAATCCCGACGCAAAAGTCACGGTAATCGAATACGCGTCGCTGACATGCCCGCATTGTGCGTCGTTTCACAAATCAATCTACAACCCGATGAAGCCTAATTACATTGATAACGGCAAAATTCGCTTTATTTACCGGGACTTTCCGCTCGACAACTTCGCGCTCGCGGCCAGCGTTATTGCGCGATGCGGCGGTGAAAAGCGCTTCGTTGGCTTGGTCGATCTATTCTTGGACAAACAGAGCGAGTGGCGAGGTGCTGAAAATGTTCTCGACGAGCTAAAACGCCTTGCGCGCCTTGGCGGTTTGGGCAGTGATCAGATTGATGCGTGCATGAGCGATCAAGAACTTGGCCAGTCCATCGTGGATCGTGCGCGTCAGGGACAGGAAGTCTTCGAGGTGAACTCGACGCCGACCGTGCTGATCAACGGCAAAAAGTTCCGTGCCACAAACCTCGCCGCGATGCGTGCTGAGTTGGATGCGGCATTGGCTGAGTAACACCGCCTGTAGCGGAAAGAAGACACGAACAAGAAAGGCCGGTCCGCACATGCAGCCGGCCTTTCTCGCATGACCCTCTAGAAGAGGGCAGGCTCACTCAACCGCGAAGCAATAGAATAGCCCTGTTCCGCCGGTTTTCGGGAAATCCTCTTCTCCGCATCCGGCGGTTCCGTGGGAGGAGTTCCGCGAAATCATGTTCCGCGACTCGTTTAACCCGAGGCGATCGTGGTGCCCGACAATCGCCGACCCTTCGCCGCTCTTTGTCCAGTTGCCACAATTCGTATCGCCGCCTGCGGTCGAAAAGTCACCTTGCGAATCTGAACCTGTCAGGATGTCGTGCTTGTTCGGTTTATCGCCGCGTGCGTTGACAGTTTTGCCGTTCTCATCACGGGCGGTCTTTTTGCTGATATCTGCGCCGTCACCGTGCAAGGCATCGAGGTCTTTCGCAATCAACCGGCCTTTTGCGTTGTACCACGGACCTTTGCCGATCCTGTCCCGCGCGCTGATGCCATTCGTGATTTTGTAGGGGCGTCCGTTGCCGCGGTCGATCACTATGCTCGTGCTCAGATAAGCCGCCCAAGATTTCGTCGATCCAACGGACTCAGCCAGCGCAGTGCAATGTGCATTCGCTCCCTCCAATCCGCCAAGGTCGCCCCCATTTCCCGGTCCGGCACTCGTAATGAAGAACGATATTTTGTCGGCGTCGCTTTCGGCGTCTGAGACACCGATCATCGCAAAACTGCCAACTGAAAGGGCCATAATTGTGGAAAAATTCAGATAATTGAATGTGTTATGCATGTTTTGCTCCCTCAGTAAAAGACCGGACGTTTGCTGTAAGGAAGACTTGACAGGTGCGGTGTCACGTAATTGCGAGTGGAACGGATAGTTTTTTGGATGGGGGAGACGTCAACATCGAGCACGCGAAATTATACTTTATTCTACGTATGCTAACCGACATCCCTCAAGTAAATTCTCCTGTATGCTGTGGCTCTTGTCTTGCCGACCCCCAACATGTCGTTGACAGCGGGAAAGGGGATGCCTAGCGTCCCCACAAATTTAGGGTTGCCGGAGAAGCACCTGTGAAGTTTACAAATCTGAGGCTATCGGGATTTAAATCCTTCGTAGACCCTACCGAGTTGCTGTTGCAGCCGGGTCTAACAGGTGTTGTTGGCCCAAACGGATGCGGTAAATCCAATCTTCTCGAAGCAATGCGCTGGGTCATGGGCGAAAGCTCTGCGAAGTCGATGCGCGGCGAGGGTATGGATGACGTCATCTTTGCCGGTGCCGCTACCCGCCCGCCCCGCAACTTCGCCGAAGTTTCTCTGATGATCGACAATGGCGAGCGCCTCGCGCCGCCGCAATTTGGCGACGTTGAGACGCTCGAAGTTGTACGCCGAATTACACGCGATGTCGGTTCGACTTACCGCGTGAACGGTAAGGAGACCCGCGCGCGCGACGTGCGGATGTTGTTCGCGGATGCCGCCTCTGGCGCGCAATCCCCCGCGCTCGTGCGTCAAGGCCGTATCGGTGAGCTGATCTCCGCCAAACCAACGGGACGCCGCCGGTTTTTGGAAGAGGCGGCGGGCGTTTCCGGCCTGAATGTGCGTCGGCGCGAAGCTGAACTGAAACTTAAGGCAGCGGAAGAAAATCTTTTGCGTGTCGATGACGTCCTAACCCGTCTTGATGCCCAGATTAACTCGCTCAAGCGTCAGGCGCGTCAGGCCGAACGCTATACCTCTTTGAGCGAAACCATCGCCGAAACGGCGGCGCTGCTTGTATGGCTGCGCTATGCCGAGGCGGATACTGAAGCCGTTGAAGCACAATCCAAGCTCGATGAAGCCACACGGACTGTCGCGGCGGCGACCACGGCGGCGGCGGAAGCGGCGCGTGTCCGCGAATCCTCCAGCGAGGCGTTACCTTCTTTGCGCGAAGAGGCGACGATTGCTCAGGCGGTTTTTGCCCGTCTCACTGCAAAACGCGATGGGCTGGACGAAGAGGCGGCGCGAGCAAAAGCCACGCTAGAACGTCTTGAGTCTGAATTCATTCGCATCGGAAACGACTTGGAGCGTGAGGGTGAACTGAATAACGACGCCGTGCGTGCGCTCGAAGAACTTCAGTCCGAACGTGCCGCCCTAGAGGGCAAAGGCACGGATGCAGCCAAAATCGAACAAGCCGCAGCGGCGGCAATGGCGGCGGCCACTGTTGTTACCGATGCAGAGGCCGCGCTGGACAAACTCTCGTCGCGTGCGGCGGCAGCGACCGCCGAGCGGACCGCAGCGGAGCGTGCAAAAACCGAGGCGGAACGCGCCTTAAACCAAGCACTCGACCGTCTTGAGTTCGATATTCCTAAGATCGAACGCCTCACCACCGAGATCGCCGAGGCCGAAACCACCCTGACGACCGCGCGCCAAGAGAAAGAGACGACGCATCAGGCCGCAGAAGACGCACCCGACCGAATTACCCGCAAGCGCGAAGAACGCGAGGCGATGGAGGAGCGCGAAACCGAGGCGCGCGCCGCCGTGTCCTCATTGCGTGCGGCACGAAACGCTCTGGCTTCAGAAATTGGCTCGCTGGAAAAGGCGCTGGCCTCTGATACCAAAACGGACACCGCCACCGCGATTATGACCCGGATGCGGGCCGAACCCGGTTATGAGGCGGCGCTCGCTGCGGCGCTGGGCGAAGATGCGGCAGCGCCCGAAATGCCGGGCTTTTCAGAAAAGGCGCGTGGTTGGTTGGCGCTTAAGCTGCTGGGGTCGAGTCCCACGGTGGGCGAGCCTCTTTCCGCCCATGTTCAAGCCCCCGAAGCCCTTGCCCGCCGCCTTGCAGTTACTGCTGTCGTCTCGCGAGAAGAGGGCGAAGCGGCTCACAAAGACCTCCGTCCCGGTCAGCATCTTGTCAGCCCGGAAGGGGATCTTTGGCGTTGGGATGGGTTCTTTAGCGGCGCGGAGTCTCGCGCGGCGGACCCAGCCGTCCTTCGCCTTGCCCGCTTAAACCGTCTTGATGCGATTAAATCAGATTTTGCGGGCAAAGAGACCGAGCTAGAAGACGCAACCCGCACGCTCGACCGATTGGAGCGCGAGCTTGCTGATGCGCGGCTGTCGGAATCGAATGCGCGGGCCGAACAGCAAAAAGTTCAGGATACGGCGGCAAACGCGACGCGCGCTTTGGCGGATGCCGAGGCCACGCTGAAACGCTTGCGCGATGCCCATGCACTGCTTTCGGAAAGTGTTGAAAACAATCGCAGTGCCGAGACCCGTTCGAAAGAGGCTTTCGAGGCCGCCAATGCTGCGCTTGCTGATATTGGCGATCCAACGATGCTGCGGACGGAATCAGAAACCGCAAGAACAGCGCTGACTGCTCTTCGACAGGCGCAGACGGTCGCGAAATCTGAGCATGACGAGTTGCTCGCCACGGAGCGCGCTCGTGCCAGCCGCCTCGATACAATCACGCGCGACTTGGCGAACTGGCAGGACCGCGCCGAAAAGGCCAAAGCCCGGACAAGTGATCTCCAGCAACGCCGAGAAACGGTGGGACAAGAGCGGGACGCGGCCAAATCCGCCCCCGATACGGTCGCCGCGCAACGCGATGCGCTGGTGACTGATCTGGACGTCGCGGAAAAACGTGTGGCCGGTGCCAATGACGCGCTTTCAACCGCTGAATCAGCTGCCCGCCAGGCTGCCAAAGCGGACTCTGACGCGTCCAACGCTCTGGCGTCGTCTCGTGAGGCCCGCGCTCGCGCAGAGGCTATGGCGGAAGCCGCCGCCACTCGTAAAGCGGAAGCCGCCGCGGCCCTTCGTGAAGAAGCGAAAGCGGAACCAGAAGAGGTCGCCGCCCGCTTTGCCGATGATGACGCACCCGTGGTTGCTCTCGCCGATGTCGAGGCGCGCCTAACCAAAGCGAAAATGGATCGCGAGCGCCTCGGCGCTGTGAACCTGCGTGCCGCCATCGAAATCGAAGAAGCGGGTACCGAGCGCGAGGCGCTGGGCACCGAACGCGATGATCTGGAAGAAGCCATTGCCAAGCTCCGGAAAGGATTGTCGGAACTAAACCGCGAGGGCAGGGCGCGACTTCTCGCTGCATTCGAAGAGGTCAACAACCATTTCACGGGCCTCTTTACGCACCTCTTTGGCGGTGGCAGCGCGCGGCTGGAGCTGACCGAGTCCGATGATCCGCTTCAGGCGGGCCTTGAGATCATGTGCGAGCCTCCGGGAAAACGCCTGCAATCGCTGTCGCTGATGTCTGGCGGTGAGCAGACTTTGACGGCGCTGGCGCTGATTTTCGCGGTTTTCCTCGTGAACCCAGCCCCGGTCTGTGTGCTCGATGAGGTGGACGCGCCGCTCGATGACGCCAATGTGGGCCGTTTCTGCGATCTGCTCGATGAAATGACCCGCCGCGCGGATGCCCGTTTCCTCGTCATTACGCACCATGCCGTGACGATGGCGCGAATGAATCGGCTGTTCGGGGTCACGATGGTTGAACGCGGCGTCAGCCGCCTCGTCTCCGTCGATCTCGGTGCAGCGGTGGATCTGGTGGCAACCGAGGCGGCTTAGGAACAAAAGGTTGGACCGCTTGTTCCGCCTTTTCGTTTGGAGCTTCGCCGAAACCCAAGATAAAACACTCCCACGACGATGAAATCGAAAAAATTCGGTTGGAAGGCATTCGCCATCAACCTCTTCTTCCTCGTCTGGATTCTGGGTTTAGTAGCAGGGCTTTCCGCAGAAGGCTGTAAGAGTAAATCTGAGCCATCGAGTAAGCTCAATTATTGCAATGTAACGATCTACGCTGGTTAGATTTTTCCTGGCGAAGAAGCGAAACGATCAACTCTCTATTTCGAGAGAGGTATGGCCCAGCCAGCTTGATCGTGAAGCTGATGCGGTGAACGATTTTCGCCGGGCAATTCGAGACGCAGGCGAAAACCGGAGTTGGAATCGGCGGCTATCCCGTATGGTAGCGCGTCTAATAACAAGCGATGACGAGAGGGTTCGTAGATCATGGCGGGTCGTATTCACCCCCAGAGACGTCGATTAAAAGTGTGCAAACTACCGATAGATCTCACGCCGATGCCCGACCCGGATCACGTCGATCACCAGACTTTCGCCGTCGATACCGAAGATCACCCGATAATCGCCCACACGCAAACGAAAGTGATCTGATCCTTTCAGGGGGGTTACATTGGCGGCGGTCGTCGGAGATTTCGCGAGGCCCTTGATTTTATCAAGAATTTTGCTGGCTTCTTTTTTGTCGATCCCCTTCAGGTCGCGAAGGGCGCGCTTCGAAAATTGGATTGTGTAGCTTGCCTCGGCTGCTACGGGAGCAGGTCTAGATTTGTCAGCCGTTGATTGCTGCTTCGACTTCTTCGAGCGTGTACCGCGTTCCGTCATCTTCGGCCTTGGCTTCTTGCAGTGCGCGAATATCAGCGGCGTTTTCTAACGCCTCTAGGGTTTCTAAGTCAGCGATTGAAATTACCGCTGCGACGGGCTTGCCGCGCTTTTCCAAGATCACCCGCTCATCTGCATAATGCGCGCGGTTAACGAGGTCGCCAAAAGAACTGCGCGCATCGGCGATTGAGATTTTCGTTGCCATCATCTTCCCTTGGCATGGTTTTCAAGGTGATCGGGGATTGCTGGTGTTCCTTGAGCGTCTAATTCATCATTATGTATAATATGATAATTATGTACTTAAAGTACAATTAAATTCCTGCATCGATCCGCCGACCGCCGCCGTTACGCATTGGGTCCATGACAGTCCAGAAGGTTAACACCCCTTCCATTCTGTATTCCTTTGAAATTAAACATAAAAATTTAATGCTGCGCTGCGTCACTGGTTCTTGACACAAAAATGCCGTCTGCCTATTGTGCGCGCGGTTTCAAGAGGCGA
>CAZJWF010000022.1:0-35085 GCA_964549375.1 uncultured Neomegalonema sp. | reverse complement strand
CAGTTTAGCGATGTGCGATTGCGTTCACCGTCGCTGACGGATACTGTCGGGAGACACGAGGGGCTTCGTGTAAATTGTACCTAGGACCCGACCCCCTAAGCCAAAGTGGTCGTATGGCATCGACATGGGTAATATTTATTTCTATCTCGACAAAAGCTATTTATTTTCAATGTACTAAAGCCTATTTACTGACCTTCTTCTGGCACCATTTTTCCCGAACACCAACAAACATAAAGATCAGAAACCAATGGGATTTTCTGAAGCACAAACTACCTACATTGTGGAAACCTCCTGCCGGGTGGTTTGACAAAGAGGAGCAGCCCTTTCGCTGCGAAACGCGATCAACATGTGATCCGGTGAAAGAGGACAAGGCGGCTAGACGACGTTGACGGCCAGCTCTCCAACACCTTCTATCGATCCGCACAAAATATCTCCGCGTTGGACAGGGCCAACACCGGAGGGGGTGCCTGATAAGATGACGTCGCCCGCCGCCAGCTCGAAATATTCGGACAGGTAGGAAATCATCTCTGGCACTTTCCAAATCATCTGATCCAAATCGCCACTCTGCGTCACGACCCCGTTGACAGTCAGTTGCACCGAACCCTTTTCAGGATGCCCAATTTCAGCAGCGGCACGAAGCGGACCGCATGGCGCTGAGCGCTCGAATGCTTTGCCGATTTCCCAAGGACGGCGCAGCTCTTTCGCTTTTCCCTGTAAGTCCCGGCGAGTCATATCGAGGCAAACCGCGTAGCCGAACACATGCTCTAGCGCTGTATCGACGGTAACATTTGTACCATCCGATTTCAGGGCAATCAGCATTTCGATCTCGTGATGAACATCCGATGATTTTACCGGAAACGGAAACTCACCCGACGAGTCTAAATTATCGGGGTTTTTTTGAAAGAAGAATGGTGGCTCGCGATCCGGATCTCCGCCCATCTCGATTGTATGTGCAGCGTAATTTCTGCCGATGCAGTAGACGCGGCGTACAGGAAAAGTCTTGTCGGACCCCAAAATTGGGATCGTAGGGGCGGGAGGAGATGGAATGACATGCTTACTCACGCAGCGTTGCTCCTGTTTCAATTTATCGTCTCACGACAGTCTGTGCTAAGAATACCTAACCGCTTACGCGAACTTTGAGTGTTGAGAGACCCTACCCTGCTGCCCTTTGAAATCGAACCGCCAATTGTCCAATCAATGGCACTGGAAACCACACACACCACAATCCAGTTTTTGAGGTTTGACTCCGAAATGCTACGATGGTCTAGTTTTTTCAATCCGTGCGGTTTTGATCTTTCTTGCCGTAGGCTTCCTTATCTGGATCAAAGATCAGCAGAAACGCACGACGATCGCTATTTTTCAGGGAGACGACAATGAAACATCACTTCAAATCAGCCGCGACCGCAGCGTTACTTATACTCGGAACGGCGACGGCGGCGGCAGCTGAAGACGGCCCCATTAAAATTGCGATCAACGAGTGGACTGGACAGCACCTGAGCGCTCACATCGCAGGCTCGGTGCTCAAGGAAATGGGTCACAAGGTAGAATTTGTAACCGCAGGCGCAGTTCCTCAATTCGCGGCCATTGCCGAAGGAAGCCTGCACTTCAACCCAGAAACCTGGAGCAACAACGTCGGCGAAATCTATCCAAAAGCTGTTGAGGCGGGCGATATCGTCGTTGTTGGTGAGCTAGGTCTGACGCCAAGCGAAGGTTGGTTCTATCCGCCTTACATGGAGAAAAAATGCCCCGGTCTGCCGTCTTACGAGGCGCTTTATGACTGTGCACAGGCTTTTGCGGCGGCAGAGACTTTTCCGAAAGGCCGTTTGATTACCTATCCAGCAGATTGGGGTACGCGATCCAAAGATCTCGTCGATACGCTGAAAATTCCATTTCAGGCGGTTCCGGGTGGTTCTGAAGGCGCTATGGTTGCCGAGATGAAATCCGCAATCGCATCTGAGCAGCCCATGATCATGATGTTCTGGGAGCCACATTGGGTTCACGCCGAAATCGACCTGAATCTCGTCAAGTGGGATAAGGCGACGGCGGATTGCGAGTCCGGTCCAGCACAAAAGCGCGGCGATGCGTGTGGTTTTGCCCAGGCAAAAATTAACAAGATCGTCAGCAGTGATTTCGAGAAAGAGTTCCCGGAAGCCTACGCTTTCATCGCGAACTACGAACTATCCAACGATGTTCAAAACACCCTGATCAAAAAGGTCGATAATGACGGGATGTCCGTTGAGGGCGCTGTTGCGGAGTGGATGGGCGCAAATGAAAGCACTTGGAAAGGCTGGATGAATGGCGGCAGTGCGTCGCTGGAAGATCGGATTTCAGCATTAGAAGCGGCTGTCGACAAGCTGACCAAAATGCTTGAAGAGAAATAACAGAGCTTAATGAGGTGGAGCGAAAAACGCTCCACCTTTTTTATTTCAAGCTAATTGATCGATCCAAATTTTTAGTCGGATCGGATGAGAAGGGGGTATCGCTGGTGCCAGCAGGCGAAGCGCAATCTGAGACTGTAAAAATGTCGTGCCGAAATGTCTGGAAAGTTTACGGCGAGCAACCCGAACAGTTTTTCCAAACCAAACCGTCCAGCGAGACAGCCGAAGCGACGACGCTGGCGGACCAAATTCGCGACGCGGATCACATTGTCGCCTCTGCGAATGTTTCTTTCGATGTTCATGTCGGCGAAATATTTGTTATCATGGGCCTGTCAGGATCAGGCAAATCGACAATGGTGCGATGCCTTTCGCGGATCGTCGAACCGACTGCAGGCGAGATATTGTTAGACGGGAAAGACCTGCTCTCGGTTAGTAAACCCGAACTGATTGAGTACCGACGACACAAGATGGGGATGGTGTTCCAAAACTTCGGGTTGATGCCGCACCTAAATGTCCTCGACAACGTGGCCTTTCCTCTAGAAATTCAAGGCTTGTCACAAAAGCAGCGGCGCGCCAAAGCCCAAACGATGATTGACCTCGTTGGCCTGAATGGGCGCGAAGCCAGCTTTCCACACCAGCTTTCAGGGGGGCAGCAACAACGGGTTGGGATTGCGCGGTCTCTTGCCGTCGAACCAGAGCTTTGGTTCCTTGATGAACCGTTCAGCGCGCTTGATCCGCTGATCCGAAGGCAGATGCAGGACGAGTTCCTCCGCCTACAACGCGAGCTGCACAAATCAATCGTATTCATTACGCATGATTTTCTCGAAGCCTTGCGGATCGCGGACCGAATGGCGATTATGCGCGATGGCCAAGTCGTTCAGATTGGTCGCCCCGTTGATCTGATCCTCAATCCGGCCGACGACTACGTTAAAGAATTTACGAATGACGTTCCCTGGGAAATGGTTCTAACAGCAGGCGACGTTGCCGATCCAAGCCGCGCCGCTGCACCTGGCATGGGGCATATTGCGGCGGACACAACGCTCGCGTCCTTGTTGCCCTATCTGGCGGAACATGAGGCTGGTGTCATCGTGCGCAATACGAATGGGCAAGACATCGGCGCGGTAAACGCGCGTGATGTCGTGAAGGCATTGGCCAGTGGCTCATCAGAAGCCGCACTCGTCGAGGCATCACAGATATGACGAAATCACAGCCGTTGATTTGGACAGCACTGGCAGGCCTTTCGCTGGTCTTATATTTGGTATCAGGCAACCTGCCCCAGCTTTCCGTTTTCCCGGACGAATGGGTATTCTCCCCCGCCGAAGTGATGAACGACTTTATGGAAGGTTTCATCGCAATCTTCGGCCCGGCGTTTAGAGCCGTCGGTTGGCTATTGGAATGGCCAGTTCGATGGGCACAATCGTTTTTACAGTTCGTGCCGTGGAGCGTCACAACGGCATTCTTCGTTCTGCTCGGCTTCATCGGATCGGGGTGTCGATTGGCGCTGTTTGCCGGCATGTCAATGCTCTACATGGCAGTGATTGGGTATTGGGACGAGAGCATGAATTCGCTCGCAATCGTTCTGATTTCCGTGCCAATGGCCGTTGCAACGGGTTTTTTGCTTGGTGTCATGGGCTTTTACTCGGCTCGCGCGCGACGTTTCATCGTGCCTTTGCTTGATTTGCTGCAAACAATTCCCGCCTTCGCCTATCTGCTACCCATTCTGATCCTGTTTGGCTTTGGCACGACGGTCGGCCTCGTGGCCTCGATCCTCTATGCCTTCCCGCCAATGGTGCGAAATACGATCCTTGGACTGCGCGCCGTCCCAGAGGAGATTATCGAAGCCGGAATGATGTCCGGAGCGACCCCGTCTCAACTCTTTTGGAAAGTCCGAATGCCCGCCGCGCAAAAACAAATGCTGCTTGGGGTCAATCAGACGACAATGGCGTCGCTATCAATGGTGATCATCGCTTCGATTATTGGCGGGACGAACGACATTGGGTGGGAAGTATTGTCGACGATGCGAAAGGCGCAGTTTGGTGAGAGCCTGCTCGCTGGATTTGTGATTGCTCTGATCGCAATGGCCCTCGACCGCATTACCTTTGCGTTTGCCACGAAGCAGAAAGAAATCGAAAAGTCCGGACCGAACCTATGGTTGATCGGTACAGTTGTCCTCGCAGCGCTCGCGGCGCTGTCGACGATCATGCCGTTCCTGCGCGACTGGCCCGACGCACTGATCTGGAGTCCCGCAGAGGCGATGAACTCGGCTCTTGAATGGGTTGTTGTAAATGGACGGGAGTGGATTGAGGGGATTAAGAACGCAGCGTTCTTTTTCGTAATGCTTCCCATCAAGATTGGGCTGTCGGATGCCGTCAGCCCATTTACATGGGGCTTTGCGTTGACCCCGAATTTAACAATGGGATACGCGGCGTTGATCTGCGCGCTCTCGGCATGGGCAGCGTTGCGGCAACGTTGGACACTGGCAGCATTGATTTTGCTTTGGGGCGTTGTCTCTTACATCGGTCTGACACAAATGCCGTGGCTCGCCCTTTTCGGGATCATCGTTTACGGTGCCTATGTCACAGCTGGAAAGAACTTGGCGATTGGCACGGCAATCGGCCTCGCATTTTTGATTTTCGCCGGTGTCTGGCCGCAGTCAGTGCTGTCACTTTATTTATGCGGCATTGCTGTTTTGATTTCATTTTTTCTTGGCACGCTCATTGGCATCTGGGCCTCGGAAAGCGAAACCGTTTCTAAGATCATCCGTCCGATCATGGATACATTGCAAACCATGCCACTGTTCGTGATCTTGATCCCGTTCGTCATGGTGTTCAAAATCGGAGAGTTTACCGCACTACTCGCCATCATCGCCTATGCGATTGTTCCAGCAATCCGGTATACTGAACACGGATTACGGAACCTGCCCAACGCCGTCATTGAAGCAGCGGACACGATCGGTTGTGGGCGTTGGCAAATGTTGTTCAAAGTGAAACTGCCGCTTGCCTTGCCCGCGATCATGCTGGGTTTGAATCAGACGATCATTTACGGCATTGGCATGCTGGTTATTGCAGCATTGGTCGGCACAACCGGTTTGGGACAGCAGATTTACATCGGCCTTGGCAACGGAGATTTTGGCGTTGGCATGACGGCAGGGATCGGGATGGCGATCATCGCGATGATTGCCGACCGGATGACTCAAGCCGTCAGCCGCCGCAAGCAAGAGCAATTCGGCCTTGCCGGACAGCATATCTGACATGCGATGACGTTGATCAAAAAGGTTGCTCAGGCACGCGCCGAAGCAGACGCGGAGTTTCGTCCACGTATCGAACGCGCTTTAGCGGCTTGGCCCGTAGACATTTTCGAGATTAACGTTGCCGGTTTGCCGTGCCAAGTCGTCGCGCCATCGGGTGCCCAACCGCGCTTGACGATGCTGTACTTTTTTGGCGGCGGATATGTGACCGGCGGTCCGGCAAACGACTTACCGATCACCGCCGCGCTGGCCTCGCTCGGTTCGATTAAAATTATTGCGCCGCGATATGGATTGTCGCCCGAGAACTCGTTCCCGATGGCAATTACACGTTCCACCGAGGTTTACCGGGCGCTCGCGAAAGACCAAGCTCTAACGGTCTGCGGCGAGTCTGCTGGGGGCGGTTTAGCGCTCGCGGTGATCCACCAAGCGATAGACGCTGGCCTTCCTCTGCCGCACCGTGTCGCTCTGCTGTCACCGTTTTGCGATTTGCGCGAAGAGACAACGACCGCTTCCGAAATCATTGATGACCCGCTCTTGAGCACGGACTCCATTCGTTTTTGCACCGAAACCTACCTGAACGGTTCTCCGGCAAATGACCCCCGCGCGTCACCGCTTTTGGGATCATTCAGTACGAATTGGCCCGCGACGTTATTGACCACAGGATCGAGAGATCGACTACGCCACTCCGTTCTTGCCTTAGCGGAGAAAATTACCGCCGTAACAAATCAGTGTGACCTGATTGATATGCCCGACATGCCGCATGTCTTCGAAGCCTACGACGAATATCCTGAGGCATTAGAGACTCTAAAACGCATTGCGACGTTTCTCGGACAATAACATTCCCCTCTCGTCATGAAGGCGGCAAATCTTTTCTGAAAATTTAGCTGATTCTCAGCTGATTCCTTGCAACCAGAGCGCAAACAGTCTTATGCAGCGGCGACCCGTTTCCTAGGTTAATGAGTTGATCGCAAGTGCAGGAGAGAAATTTGGCTATTCATCTATATCACGGCGATCTGCCTGACGGTTTGGATTTTGGAACCGTTGTGGCCATCGACACCGAGACGATGGGGCTTAACCCTCACCGCGACAGGCTATGCCTCGCTCAGCTAAGCAGCGGAGATGGGGATGCGCATTTAGTGAAATTCGCGCCGGGATTGATCGACGCGCCAAATTTAAAAGCGCTTTTGACAAATGCTGATGTTCTCAAACTCTTTCACTTCGGGCGCTTTGATATCGCGGTATTGGCGCGCAATTTAGGCGTCGCAGCCTTTCCGGTCTATTGCACGAAGATCGCTTCGAAATTATGCCGCACCTATACGGATCGACACGGCCTGAAAGCGATTTGTAGTGAGTTGTTGGACGTCGACATTTCAAAACAGCAACAAAGTTCTGATTGGGGAGCCGACACGCTTTCGTCCGAACAGCAAGAATATGCGGCGAGCGATGTCCTCTACTTGCATCGGTTACGCGCGGAGCTTGATGTGCGCTTGGCCCGTGAAGGACGGACTCAGATGGCGGAAGCGTGCTTTCAATTTCTGCCAACGCGCGCAATCCTTGATCTGAATGGTTGGCCAGAAATCGACATCTTCGACCACTAGAGTCCATAGATCCAACGGCCAACGCGTTGGATTGCAATTGTTTGCATGCGGTGCCCCGAGCAGAAAATGAGTAAAGATGGCCTCGCCAACGCCCATGATTGATCCGCTTGACAGCGCGCGAGAGGTCTTGCGTATCGAAGCAGACGCTTTGACCGTTATGGCTGAACAACTGGATGACGCCTTTGTGCGCGCTGTTGATATGCTGCTGGCCGCGAAGGGCCGGGTAATTGTATCGGGGATGGGTAAAAGCGGCCATATCGCTCGAAAGATCGCGGCAACACTGGCCTCGACAGGAACGCCCGCCCATTTCGTGCACCCCGCGGAGGCGAGCCATGGCGACTTAGGGATGGTCACGCGCGATGATGTCGCCCTGATGTTGTCGAATTCCGGTGAAACGCCTGAATTGATGAGCCTGATTGACTACACAAGCCGGAATGGCATTCCGATGATAGCTATGGCGTCAAAGCCTGAAAGCACATTGATGAAAGCCGCCGATATTGCGCTTCCCTTGCCTAACGCGCCCGAAGCTTGTCCAATGGGCTTGGCTCCAACAACATCGACAACCGCAACGCTTGCTTTAGGTGATGCATTAGCTGTTGCCTTGATGAAACGCCGGGATTTCCAGCAGGAGCATTACAAAATGCTGCATCCGGGCGGAACGCTCGGTGCTAAGCTACAGAAGATCAGCGCAGTCATGCGTCGTCACGATGAACTGCCCACGGTCGCACCGGAAACACCGATGGTTGATGTGTTGCTCACAATCGGTCGTTTCGCCCTCGGCGTCGCGGGTGTGTTTGAAAACGATGTACTCATTGGCGTGATTTCAGACGGTGATGTCAGCCGCAATATCGAAGGTTTGCAGGAAAAGGTTGCCAAAGACATCATGTCAAACGCGCCCAAAACCATTTCGAGTGATGCCCGATTGCAGGAAGCAGTTGATCTGATGCACCAACACAAGATCACCATGTTGTTCGTCACCGAGGCATCGAAGACCGTCGGAGCCATCCATATTCATGATTGTCTACGGGCGGGCGTCTCTTGACGGTCCCGCACCGGCGCGCGCGCAAATCACGCCGAACGGTGTGGTTGACGCTTGCGCTCGGTATCGGCGCTTTTTTACCCTTCGTCCTTGTTTTTGTTCAATCTTCCGGTCACGACAATACCCCTCCGGTTCTCGACTCTGAAGATCAAGACGCTGCCGAAGACGGATTGCAGATGTTGGCGCCAAGCTTTACCGGGCGCACCCCCAATGGAGAACCGTATGTGGTTACAGCGGATTGGGCGCTGCCCGACTCGCCCAACCCGACCCGCGTCGGCCTGAAAGGTATCGAAGCAACGATGACCCTTCGAGATGGTCGGATAGCAACCTTGCTCGCCAGCGACGGTGCGTTCTTTCCGCGAATAAAGCGTCTGCGTATCGAAAAAGGCGTCGCGGTCACGACCTCTGACGGCTATCGGCTTGACACTGACGCAGCCACGATTGATGCGGATGGGCGCACTTTGCGTACAGACGGAGCGGTTCGTGCGATGGGTCCAGTTGGATCTATTCGTGCAGATTCACTGGAAGCGCTGGACGCGGAAGATCGAATAGTTAAATTCATAGGAAACGTTCGGGTGACTATCGAGGCCGAACAAGTCAAAGACTCTTCCGCCCTGCCAAAATAGGATGCCGAAATGAACTCGATCCGCACCGCCCTCGTCCTCACCACCGCTCTATTGGTGGGCGCTGCCACAGGTGTCACGGCACAAACCGCTGGTGTGCCGGGAGGGTTCAAACACGATTCCAGCCAGCCGATCAAAATTTCAGCGGATGCGCTGGAGGTTCGGCAAAACGAGCAAATCGCCGTTTTCACGGGGTCCGTTGACGCGCGGCAAGGCGATGTGCGGATGCAAGCCCAACGCTTAACTGTCACCTATGACCCTGATGCGGAAGATACATCTCAAGCTGGCGCGATTCAGAATGTGCGGGCGGAGGGCGATGTCTTTATCTCCAGTACTGATAGCACTGCGTCAGGGAACTGGGCAGATTATGACGTTGCGACGGGCAATATCACGATGGGTGACATTGTAACCCTGACCCAAGGTACAGGGTCGCGAAGTAATGTCATTGGTGGTAACTCTTTAAAAATAAATCTTAACTCTGGCGTCGCGCAAATTTCGGGCGGCGTGTCGGCAACAGGCCAAAGTGGTCGCGTAGGAGTGATCCTTTACCCTTCATCAAGCAATTAATACGGATCAGCGTGGATCAGTTCACATCATCTAAAGGTCATTCCTCCTATACTGGAGCTGGGATTTGACGACGACAGTTCCCCAACGGCGTAAAACCGACCGCAAGCCAACTCTAACAGTGGCTGCGGATAATCCGGGGCTCGTGGTTGATCGGATTGGCAAAAGCTACAAAAGCCGCCCGGTCGTTCGCGGGGTTAGCGTAACGCTAAGGCGTGGGGAAGTTGTCGGTTTGCTCGGCCCAAACGGTGCGGGGAAGACGACATGCTTTTATATGATCATGGGGTTAATCCCCGCAGATTATGGGACAATCTCACTGGACGGCGAGGATGTAACGTCCTTGCCCATGCATCGTCGCGCGCATCTGGGCATGGGGTATCTCCCGCAAGAAGCGTCGATTTTTCGAGGACTTACGGTCGAACAGAACTTGCGAGCCGTCTTGGAACTCGTCGAACCGGTTCGGCGCAAACGCGAAGCACAGCTCGACGAACTGCTGGCCGAATTTTCAATCACGCATCTAAGGCGAACACCCTCCGTCGCCTTATCGGGCGGCGAGCGTCGCCGGGTCGAAATTGCCAGAGCACTGGCGACCAAGCCCGCTTTTATCCTGTTGGACGAACCTTTTGCGGGTGTGGATCCTATTGCCGTGAACGATATTCGCGCCTTGGTTTCGCACTTGAAAAATCGGGGAATTGGTGTGCTGGTCACAGACCACAACGTCCGAGAAACGTTGAGTATTATCGACCGCGCCTATATCCTTCACGATGGTCAGGTCTTGAAACAAGGCTCGCCGGAAGCGATTGTTGGCGACGAGGACGTTCGGCGTGTGTATCTGGGCGACGGATTCCGCTGGTAAGCGGCCCACTTACGCACAAAAATATCGGAATAAATGAACTTGGTCGACTGCATGCCGAATACGCGGCATTTCGATGTCGCCATCACGCGCTATTATGCCGCAGCACGCACGCATGCTGTTACCCTGCCTATGCAAGCGTAGTTTCGGGGAAGGAGGTCTAAAAATGTCAATGAACCTTCAGCTTCGCCAGAGTCAAAGCCTGGTGATGACCCCGCAGCTGCAACAAGCAATCAAGCTGTTGCAGATGTCAAATCTCGACCTAGCAGAATATGTTTCTCAAGAAATTGAGCAAAATCCGCTACTTGAAGCGACATCGTCAACACCAGAAGAGCGCCGTGACCGCGAGCAAAGCGAAGAACGCACAGCGCAGCCAGACGCGAATGATGTGTCTGCAACCTTAAAGACAGATAGCGGAACACGGGCCGAAGAAACCTTCGATACCGGGCTTGAGAATATCTACGCGGATGAAGCTCGCGCCGATAAAATGAATAATGCGGCTGATGGTGCGGCCGCTCAAGAAGCATCAGCATGGGCGAATGTCGGCAATGGCGGGTCATCGCGCTTCGACAACCCAGATTTTGACCTCGAATCAACCCTCAGCGAAGATGTCACACTGCGCGATCATCTGCTCAATCAGTTGGGCCTTGCAGCGGTCAGCCCTGTGGTTCGGGTGATTGCCGCCGATCTGATTGAACAGATTGATGAAGCCGGATACCTGAAATTCGACGACGAAGCGCTCGCTTTACGCCTTGGCGCAGAACCTGCTGATGTTGCCGCCGCTGTTGGTCTAGTTCAAAGTTTTGAACCTATCGGCATCGGGGCACGGGATCTTGCCGACTGCGTTCGCCTGCAACTGACTGACTTAAACCGGCTGGACCCCGCGATGGCAACGTTGGTCGACAACCTCGGCCTGCTTGCAAAGGGTGAAATTCCGAAGCTGTGCAAACTCTGCGGTGTTGAGCTGGATGACATGCGCGACATGGTCGCCGAAATTCGCGCACTAGACCCCAAACCCGGCGCGCGATTTGGCGGCGAAATCGCTCAGACAATGGTGCCTGACGTCTATGTACGCCAGAACGAACTGGGAAGCTGGGGCGTTGAGCTGAATGCCGATACGTTGCCAAAAGTTCTCGTCAATACACGCTACGCATCTGAAGTCGAAAAGGGCGGTGGCGAAGTCAAAGCTTACCTTACGGAATGTATGCAGAGCGCCAATTGGCTTGTGAAGAGTCTCGATCAGCGCGCGCGAACGATACTTAAAGTCGCCAGTGAGATCGTGAAGCAGCAAGATGGCTTTCTCGCCTACGGCGTCAGTGAACTGCGGCCGCTAAATCTGAAAACCGTCGCAGATGCCATTGAAATGCATGAATCTACCGTCTCTCGCGTAACGTCGAATAAGTTTATCGCGACGCCTCGCGGTGTCTTTGAACTGAAATTCTTCTTCACGGCGGCGATTCAGGCAACTGATGGCGGCGATTCGTATTCTGCCGAGAGCATTCGTCACAAAATTCGTGAATTGATTGACGGGGAAGATGCGAAAACGATCCTTTCTGATGATCGGATTGTGAAAATCCTACGCGAGCAAGGTGTTGATATCGCTCGTAGAACGGTCGCGAAATATCGTGAGGCGATGAATATTCCGTCCTCGGTTCAGCGCCGCCGGGCGAAGGCATCACTGGTTTGAAACAATTCCAAACACGAGTTGACTAGCCCATCAGGTGGGGAGTAAATTGCTCCACCTAAGGGCAACTTCTTTCGAAACTATCATGTTGAAAAACAATGATTATTAAAGTCAACGGCAAGCATTTGGACGTTGGAGACGCTTTGCGTGAGTCCGTCGAAGCCGCTCTGCCAAGCAGCGTCATGAAATATGCTGAGAACCCTATCGACGGATCTGTGACTTTCTCGAAAGACCATCACGAGATTAAGTGCGACTGTACCGTTCATCTGAGCACCGGCATGATAGCACAAGCCAAAGGACGCGGCGGAGATGCTTACGCCGCATTTGATCAAACCTGCGAACACCTAGAAAAGCAGTTGCGACGCTATAAGCGCAGACTGAAAGATCACAATCGAAAATCGCCCATCGAAAAGATTGACGCTGCGGCGTTCATCATCGAGCCGACATCGGACGATGGCGAAGAACCAGTTGATTTGCAGCCCGTTATTGTCGCCGAAAGCAGCACGGCGATTCCGACGCTGTCTGTTGGAGATGCGGTCATGCATATGGAGATGGGTGGCGAGAACGTCCTCATGTTCCATAACGAAAAGAATAGTACGCTAAACGTTGTCTACCGTCGTGAAGACGGCAATATCGGGTGGATTGATCCAACCCCGGTTAGTCGAGCAAGCTGAACGCGGAGGGCGGTATCTGTGCCTGACAGCACCGATCTGCGAACATTCATCATGTCGTTAGAAACACTCCTGACACGGGATGCAGTGGTCTGTGACCTCAAAGCATCGAGCAAGAAGCAGTTGATGCAAGAACTTGCATCGCTGGCGTCAACGCGATCAGAGGTCGACAAGGACGTTATCTATAGCGCCCTGCTTGACCGAGAGCAGCTTGGCGCGACCAGCGTTGGGGATGGCGTGGCAATCCCTCATGCACGCCTACCGAATCTAGATAACGTGGCAGGCGTATTCGTGCGTCTTGCACAGCCGATTGACTACGATGCGGCGGATGAACAGCCAGTTGATCTGGTCTTCATGTTGCTTGCGCCTGAGGCGGCGAATGCGGAGCATCTGCGCGCCTTAGCGAAAATTTCGCGGTTATTCAGGAAAGAAGAACTACGAGATAGCCTGCGAGGCGCAGATGGTGGGGATGCTATGTTCCTAACACTCACCGAACTGCAAGCTAAGGCCGCTTGATCGCCGGCAAAACCTCGGGTCAGATCAATGTGCGCTCAGCGCCGTCAGGTCGTTTTGCTTAGCAACAGCAAACGCGAAATCACGGTTATCGAACAGCGCGAGGCGACGTCCTGAGGCATCATGAAGGGCATAAAAAGTCTCGACGCCTTCGGGCGTTTCAATGTCCTCAAGATCAGAAACCGGAACAGAACGAACATACGCGACTGTATCCTTAGTCAAACCAAAGGACTCTGGAGTCGGAATGTTATTTTCGTTATTCATATCAACCTCCTAGTGCGACTTGGGACGTGATAGTCTGTTCAGTCTACCTTGAAAGTATTACCGGACTTTAATCGGGATGGTTTTCACAATATCCTCAAGCTCAACACGATTTAGTTCGATATTCAGCAAACCATTTTCAAGTGATGCCGCCCGAACCTCGACGCCATCCGCAAGGACAAAGCTTCGCTGAAACTGACGGGCCGCGATGCCACGGTGTAGGTAAGAACGCGCAGAATCTTCAGGTTTGCGGCCTCGGACAATCAGTTGGCCATCCTCTAGAGTCACGGCGAGATCAGAATCGATAAACCCCGCAACCGCGAGCGTAATCCGATAGGTGCCGTCACCGTGTTGCTCAATATTATACGGCGGATAACCATCGCTCGCGGATTTTGCCGCCCGCTCGACAAGGCGTTCGACATCTTCAAATCCAAGCAAAAACGGGTTGTTCGCAAATGGATTGCGCGACATGGTTCTCTCCGAAAACATCCTCGAAAGCGATGTGGTTTAGCGTCCCAACAAGCACGCATAACCGAGAAATGGGGATTTGAGGGGATGGATCAAGACCTATGGTTTTGAGGATTTCGAATCGGGATGCACGTCGCGTCTGGCTTTCACTGCAAGGCATGTCGGCGGCACCGACGGGTCGACTGGATCAATCATCCCTCGCAGAGATCGTAGAACAATTGGGTATGGTCCAACTCGATCCTCTGCGCGTTGTCGCCAGAGCGCATGATCATATCCTGTGGAGCCGGAACGCGAATTATCGTCCGCCTATGCTGGAACGGCTGTTGGCGCATGATCGGTTGGTTTTCGAACACTTTACCCATGACGCAGCGGTCCTGCCCATGACGATTTGGCCTCGTTGGAATCGCCAACGGCAAAGGCTTTGCGCGCGGATGGAGAAAGGCTCATGGGGAACCGCTTTGCCGAGCGCGAAAGACCGCTCGCTAGTACGCGACCGGATCGCAACGGAAGGGGCGCTTGGATCACGCGATTTCGCTGGCCCCGCGCGCGGGGAGACTTGGCGGCGTTCAGCGCACCGTGTCTCGCTTGATTACCTTTGGCATGAAGGGACATTGGCAACTGCGGAACGGCGAAACTTTACTAAGATATTCGATCTAACAGAGCGCGTGATCCCTGAAGCGATGCGCGAGACTCCATGTTGGAACGATGCGGAACAGCTTGAGTGGCTGTGCCGGTCAGCTTTGGACAGATTGGGATTCGGAACAGAGCGCGAAGTGAAAGCGTTTTACGACGCCGCCGATCTGAGTGAAGTCAAAGCCGAGTTCGCGCGCGGAGATTGGTGGATGCCGGTCGAGATCGAGTCAGCGGATGGTAGTTGGTCGGTCGCTACGGCGCGCGCAGACATCGAGCATTTGATCGACAGTACCGATGCACCCTGCTCTCGCCTGCGTATCGTGAATCCGTTTGATCCCATCGCGCGCGACCGTGACAGGGCAAAGCGTTTATTCGGGTTTGACTATCGCATCGAGATCTATACCCCCGCCGCCAAGAGGCAGTACGGTTATTACGTTTATCCAATGGTAGAGGCCGATAAATTCGTGGGCCGGATTGAGGTAAAGGCCGATCGCAGTGCGGGGATCCTGCGCGTCGAGAATGTCTGGCCCGAACGGGAAATTTCGTTCGGTTCAGGTAGAGCTTCTCGGCTTCATGCCGAGCTAGAACGGATGGCGCGTTTCGTCGGAATGGACGATATTCAGTATGCGCGTCATTACCTGAAAGACTGAACCCGCCTAAAAAACAACTTGTAGCATCACGATCAGAACGATCAAAAATAAGATCGTCATGATACCGCCCGCACGCAGGAAGTCTGGTACCGAATATCCACCCGGCCCCATGATCAGCGCGTTGACTTGGTGCGTCGGGATCAGGAACGAATTTGATGTTGCAAGCGCGACGGTCAGAGCGAAAACAGCCGGGTCTGCCCCCGCACCGATGGCGATATTAATGGCGAGCGGCACCAACAGCACAGTCGCCCCTACATTCGACATCACAAGCGTAAAGCCGGTCGCCAAAACTGCGAGCGCAAGTTGGATCACCCAGATTGACGTCTCCCCGAGCGCATTCAGAACGCGGTCCGCGATCCATGCCGCCGCGCCGCTGGTTTCGACCGCAGCACCCAACGGAATCAAGCTGGCCAGCAAAAAGACAGTTTTCCAACTGACCGCATGATACGCCTCGTCAGCATCCATAACGCCGCTGAGGATCATTCCCACCGCCCCAACCAACAACGCGACCGATAAACGTAAGTCGGTGAAAAGAACCAATCCAAGAGCAATCAGGAAAAATGTCAAAGCGTGGAACGCCTTGTGGGTTCGCACTTCTTCTTTTGGATAAGGCGTCGTTACGACCGCAAGGTTTTGCGCATGATCGAACTCGGCGAGGCTTTTCCAATCGGTGTAAATAATTGCGGTATCACCCGCCTCAAATGGAACGCTGCGGACATCTTCGCCCACGGTTCGGGTTCCGTCTTTGCGAACGATGGCAAGCAGACAAATCCCAAAGCCGCTGCGTAGCTTGAATGTTCGAGAACTTTCGTCAATGAGCCGCGAGGTCGGAGGAATCACCGTTTCAGCCAGACCGGAATGAAGTTGCGAGAGAACCTCGGAGAATTTGTTTATCGGGCGAACACCAAGATTGTACCGATCTGCAAAAGCCTTCAGCGACTCGCGCACGCCGATGACCGCCAGATAGTCTTTTGCTTCGATCACCAAGTTTAGGGGCAGATCGCCCGCACCCATCCGCATTTGTTTGCCGTGAAGCAGCGCCACGGTGCGAACGCTGTTCTGGGTCTCAAATTCGTCAAGCTCCTTGCCGACCAAACTGCTGCCCGGAGGGACGTAGATTTCGAAGACATCAAAATCGAGGTCATAGCTTTCACGGAAATAGGCCGACGGATCGTTTTTCTTTTCTCCCGTGCCCTTAACCTTGGGCAAAACGAAACGCCCCATCAGCACGAAATAGCCAATGCCCGTCAGTACAAGCATGATGCCGATGGGCAATGTAGAGAACAGGCCGAAACTATCCATCTGCTGATCAGCAGGCAGTTGCGCGTTTGAATTGGCAATCAGATCATTAAGCAGGATCAGAGGGCTTGATCCCACCAATGTCAGCGTTCCGCCCAAAATAGCGCAAAACCCCATCGGCATAAGCAAGCGAGAGATCGCAATGTCCGTCCGAGCAGCAATCCGGCTGACCACCGGCAGAAAGAGAGCCGCCGCTCCAACATTCTGCATAAACCCCGAGATGACGCCGACGGCCCCTGAAATGAGCGGGATAATGCGCCGTTCGGTCGAACCGCCAACACGAAGGATGGTGCGCGCTGCCGCGTTCATCGCGCCGGTCTTGTCCAGCCCCGCGCCAATGATCATGACGGCGATAATCGACATGACGGCGTTGGAAGAAAAGCCCGCGAACAGATTATTGATCTCTACCAAGCCCTGATCAAGCCCCATCACTGGGCCAAACAGGCTGGTCAATCCCAACAATACCATGATGGAGATTGCGGCGACATCAATCGGGACAACTTCAAAACTGAACAGATAGATGGTTAGTAACAGAACGCCCAGCACCCACGCTATTTCGGTACTAGGTGCAACATTTGCCAACGACAACCCTACAAAGAGCAGAATCCCCGCCGCAACGCATAATATCGTCAGCCGTTTTTTAGTGATGGCTCCCACGCTCCCAGATCGAGTTGGTCAAGCATGGGATACGCTGCAAAACGATACGACACGCTCGTTGGCGCGAAGCTATCGCGTTAAGCCGTGTGCGGACAAGGGAAGATGCTCAGAAACAGCAAACGTTTTCGTTCACGCTTTGAAAAACTCGACCATCTTGGCCCGCACCGCGGCGCCGGGCATCCGAGTCTTGAGGATCGCCATGTTCTCTTTCATGTGATCGAGTTGACTGGTGGCCGGAATTGCCACTGTTACGGCGGGGTGAGAGATCACCCACTTCAGTAGGAATTGCGGCCAGGTCGTAATCCCATATTCCTTAACAAAATCAGGAAGCTCTCGACCCTTCGTGCGCTCAATCAATGTCCCACGTTGAAAGGGGCGATTGATGATGACCTTTAGTCCTCGTTCAGCCGCGAGTGGCAGCAAACGATCCTCTGCCGCGCGGTCCTCAATATTATACGTGAACTGCACCGTATCGAGGCTGTCGTCTTGTTCCATGATCCGGGCGAACGCATCATGACGGCGGCCATGCGAAGTTGTAATGCCAATCGCAGCAACTTCTTCAGCTGCTTTCATTTCGCGCAGCGTTTCGACATGCCCTTCATATTGCAGCAGGTTGTGGACCTGCATTACATCAAAGCGCGGGACCCCCCAAAGTTGGCGCGACGCCTCCATCTGTTGCATTCCAAGATCTTTGTCGGCGATCCAAACTTTTGTGGCAGCGATAGCAGGCGCACCTTCTAACCGATCAAGACCAAAACCGAGGGTGTCCTCGGCCATCCCATACATGGGCGATGAGTCGATAAACCTGCCGCCAGCCTCGAAAAATGCTCTCAACACGGATACCCGCGCCAATCGCGCAGCCTCGTCCGACGGGGGGACATCGAAAGTAAGCCACGTCCCCATCCCGATTTTTGGGATCATCTGATCTGGTGTCCACCCCCCGACCGCAGAGCGGGCACTCGTCGGAAGTGCCGCTGATCCAGCAAGCATCACAAGGGTCGCGCGACGGGTAATGAGAGTCATTATGCCTCCTCCGGTTTCGCGCTCTACTTTCTCAGAACAAATTTCTTTCCGCAATAGCCACAAGTTGCATTTCCTTCAGATCCAATCTCGTAATAGGTGAGTGGATGTCCGAGTGGCCCGCCGCCGCCATCACAGGCGACAGATTTCGTTGTGACCTCAACGAGAGGGAGATCTCGTTGTTCCGGTGTAATGCGCGTGAGACTTCCGGCCATGTGATCCTCGTCGATCGTGTTGTTCAGGACAATAAGGCAAGTTACGCCATCGGTTGCCGTTTGCGCTCCTCGGTACACGATGATAGCCGTCTCGCGAACCGCTTTTTCGCACTTTCGGAGCCTCCATGCATTCTACGCCCCCCCGCTACGCAATTGATGCACGCGATCTGCGTAAAACATATGCGCCGCAGGGCAAAGCGCCAGAAAAACAGGCGCTCAAGGGGATTTCGTTGCAGGTGCCCGTCGGCTCCGTCTTTGGATTATTGGGGCCGAACGGTGCGGGGAAATCAACATTTATCAATATTCTCGCTGGCCTCGTTTTGAAATCCGCAGGTTCGGTCAGCATTTGGGGCTTTGATCAAGACGTCAATCCACGCATGTCCCGCGCCAGCATCGGCGTTGTCCCACAAGAATTGATCCTCGATCCGTTTTTCACACCCCACGAAGCCCTTGAAATTCAAGCCGGACTCTACGGTGTTCCGAAAGGAGCGCGACGCACCGATGAATTGCTTTCCGCCATCGGGCTTGGGGACAAAGCCGACGCATACGCGCGATCACTATCAGGAGGAATGCGGCGCCGGTTGTTGATCGGAAAGGCGCTGTGTCATTCACCACCCGTCCTGATCCTTGATGAACCGACCGCAGGCGTCGATATTGAGCTGCGCAAACAGATGTGGGACTACGTCCGAGAGCTCAACGCGGGTGGAGTCACAGTGGTTTTGACAACGCACTACTTGGAGGAAGCCGAGGAAATGTGCGACCGCATTGCAATCATCAATCATGGCGAAGTCGTCGCCTGTGAAGATAAGTCTGAGTTAATGAAGCGCGTAGATGGCAAAAGCGCCGTGATCTGGCCAGAAGCAGAGCTAACCACGCTGCCGCCAAAACTAGCGAGTCACGATTTGATCGACGCACGTTTGCGGGACGATGGCGCTTTGGTCGTGACCTATCCGAAATCGCAGATGCAACTTGGAACGATACTTGGTGTGGTACAATCGGCTGGCGTGACCGTGCGCGACCTCTCGACAGAAGAAGCTGACCTCGAAGACGTTTTCGTCGCGATGACCAGTGGGGAAGCCGCATAATGGTGCCGTCGCGGATTACATTTGTTACATGCCTGTTGGCTGCACCGATTGTTTTTTCGATTATTCCCGCCCTCTTTACGATGGCCGGACCTTATGCCGCGCGGTTTGGGTATGTCGGTAATTTATCCCTCTTCGTTTCCCTTCCCGCGTGGTTAACCGTTTTTGCTTGGCTCGCGTGGCGCGTTGCGAAGCGCGGCGATAAGTCTCTGCGCCCTTACGTCATGACAGGTCTGGCGGCAAATGCGGCTTCGCTGGTGATCTTTCCAGCTGTGATCTTTATTGCCGAAGCGCTCGGTGCTGATCTGTCCGGGAAACTGACGGAGTCGTTTCAGGATGCTCAGGCCGCAAATGACGCTCAACAGACTGAACTTTCTCTGCTAAGCGCCGGGGTCTTCTCCGGGTTTGCCGCGTTCTTTGTCGGTCTGTTCGTGATGCCTGTTCTAGCAATGCTGTTCGGTTGGCTGGCGAAAACACTGTGTCTCGTCAGAGATGAAACCGCTCAATAACTGTATTCGACGTAGACGCGGTCGATGTCGCCATCCCATTCGTTTTCATATTTCGACAGCATTTCTTCCGCCGGCGTTTCACCGCGATCAACCACATCACGCAGCGCATTGAGGAAGTGCGCCTCGTCGCGGTCAAATGCTCCAGACTTAGCGCGGCTGTGCAAGCCCCCATCAGAAATTTCGAGCAGTTCTTTTGCGATATCAAGAACGGTGCGGCCCCCGATTTCCGCTTTAAGGGCCTGCGCCGGGACAGCATTGCGTAGGGCGATACGGTCTTCCTGCGTCCAATTCTTCGCGACATCCCAAGCCGCGTCCAGCGCCGTGTCATCATAGAGCAGGCCGACCCAAAAAGCAGGCAATGCGCAGATTTTTCGCCACGGGCCGCCATCGGCACCGCGCATCTCCATAAATTTTTTGATCCGCGCATCTGGGAAGATCGTTGTTAGGTGATCCGCCCAATCGGAAAGGGTCGGCGTCTCGCCCGGTAATGCGGGCAGCTTTCCATCCAGAAAATCGCGGAAAGATTGACCCGCCGCATCAATGTACTTGCCGTTGCGATAGACAAAATACATCGGCACATCGAGTGCGTAGTCGACGTAGGCGTCAAAACCGAAACCATCCTCAAAGACGAATCCCGGGATGCCTGAACGATCGGCATCCACGTCGCGCCAGATCTCACCCCGATAACTGAGGAAGCCATTCGGCTTACCCCCCAGAAATGGCGAATTCGCAAATAGCGCTGTCGCAATCGGCTGCAACGCAAGGCTGGTGCGAAGTTTTTTCGCCATATCCGCCTCAGAAGCGAAATCGAGATTAACCTGAATCGTCGTTGTGCGGAACATCATATCAAGGCCCTTAGACCCGACTTGAGGCATATAGCGGCGCATAATGCCGTAACGACCCTTAGGCATCACGGGTAAGTCTTCACGCTCCCATTTCGGCAAAGCTCCTAGCCCCATAAAGCCAACACCGCATTTATCAGCGATCTCACGCACTTCTGCGAGGTGCTGGTTGACCTCTTCACAGGTCTCGTGAATCGTTTCCAGTGGAGCGCCGGACAATTCCAGCTGACCGCCGGGTTCGAGGGAGACATTGGCCTTGCCTTTGGTCAAACCAATCAGGTTTTCGCCCTCGCGCAACTCGCCCCAGCCGAACGTATCCCGCAGGCCCTCCAGCATCCCCTTGATGCCGCACGCTCCTTCGTATCCCAGGGGCGTCAAATCTGCTTTCCGGTATCCAAATTTCTCGTGTTCCGTGCCAATGCGCCAATCCTGACGCGGCTTGCAGCCGGATTCCAAATAGGCCGCTAACTCATCACGGGATTCAATGAGGCCGCCGCCCTCTTGTGGAATAGACATAGCTGTTCTCCGACCTCTAGAATCGAGACTGTAAAGCGGGAAGATGGGAAGGCAAGCGATCCGGGTTCAGGTTATTCGACTCGTCGCCAAAAGGTAACGATGGGAGCCGCGCCTTTCGCGGCCTTCTGCTGTTGTATCGCAGCGTCGAGATCATCAAAATGGAAACCCGGCAATGTGCATAGTGCATCGATCAAAGCGTCCTGGCCTTCTGCATTCAGCGGAATGGCCGCCGGTGGACCGTTTTCCACAGAAAGCAACAAGCTCGTCCATGATTTCCCATTTGGCTTGGAAATCGCCAGATCAATGCGCGTGATATCGCGAAGCTCCACCTGAATATTGCCCACGTTACCTACGTAGAAAATGCGCTTCTCTTCAATAAAGACGCGGCCGCCGCTGACATCCCCCGATGCAAAGCGCACTCGGCGAAATGCTTCGCGCGTCCACAAGCCGCCGCTGACTGCGATGATCAGGCCGAGGATGATCGACACCCAGCCCCACCGCAGATACGGCACCCCGACAATCCACAATGCGACAAGCGTCCCGCCGAGGGCGATACTTGGTTCCGCCCAGCGTTTAAATAGCGCCATGACTTCAGGTCGGATCATCGAGGGTTCCGCTCAAAACTAAGATAGGCTGGCGTTCGGCCTTCGCGCAGCGCCTTAGCTTCATAGCGCGTCCCCGGCCAATCATTCCACGGCTCTCTAAACCCTGAGGAGGGGTTGCCTAGCATTGTGAATTCGCTCCGCTCGGCAAGGTGCTGCAAAGTCCATTCGATATATTCAGGAATATCCGAAGCAACGCGCAATACCGCCCCGCTGCGCATTATCCTTGCAAACGACTCTAAGTTCTCTGGATTGATGAAACGTCGCTTGTGATGGCGGGCCTTTGGCCAAGGGTCTGGGTAGAGCAGAAAAACACGTCCCAAAGAGGCGTCCGGCAGGCGATCCATCAAGTCACGAGCATCACCATTATGCAAACGCACATTATTTAAGTCGTTTTTCTCTATATGTGAAAGACAAGATGCAACACCGTTCAAGTAATGCTCACACGCGAGAATGCCAATATTTGGATTGTCAATCGCCTGTGACGCAACATGCTCGCCCGCGCCAAAGCCGACTTCGAGCCATATGTCAGAAACCCCTAAAAACATGGGTTTAATGTCAATTCGTTCTGGCATACTTTCGCCAAATACAGCGTAAGCATCCAGCTTTTCACGTATCAGGATCGCGCGATTATCGCGGAGTTTCGGGCCTTTACGCCGCCCATATAAGTTACGTTTTTTACTATCCATAAAATAGGTCGTTCATCGTATTTTGTTCAAAACTGCGTAAATCATTCACTGTATACTTCATTTTACCGCCCCCGTTAATCGGGATGTAACGAATTGTACCTATTTTGCCAAAATCAGATTTTTGAACACATCGGGGGATTGTTCATGACACCGAAGAAGATCGCGGCAATGCGACACCTGCTACGCCGCTTCAAATCAGAGCGCAAGGGTGCGACGACCGTCGAATTTGCGTTCATTATCGTTCCTTTCCTGATGCTGACGCTCGGCACCTTGGAAGTTGCGCTGATTCACCTGTCACGCTCGGCGATGACGGATGCTGTCGAAAAGACATCCCGCCAGATCATGACGGGTCAAGCGGGGTGCTTGACGGCTGACGAATATATCGAACAGCTTTGTAACCGTTTGTCCTTCTCTAGCGGTGATTGCACGCGGAACACAAAAGTCGTCGTGCAAGAGCTTGCCAACTTCAACGATGATCCGGGTGCGAATGAGCGGAATTTCAGCGCAATCAGCAACAGCATGACCAATGGCCGGGATAACTCGATTATGTTGCTGCGATCATATCACCGTTGGAACGTCTTGCTTCCGTTACTCGATCAGGCATTAGGCGGATCAAACGGCGAACTCTTGTTGGTCAGTAATCTTGCATTCCGCAACGAACCGTTCGGCGCGAACGACGGTTGTGTGCCAACGTCTTGAGGATATGATCATGTTGAATAAATTCAGAAAACTTAAAGCTCCTGGCGCTTCGAAATTTACGGGTCAAGCGACAGCCATGTCACGGTTCTCGAAGGATCAGCGCGGTATTGCCGCAGTCGAATTCGCTTTGCTGGCTCCGCTGTTGCTGACACTGATGCTCGGCGCTATCGAGATCACTCAAAGTATTTGGGCCGACGGCAAAGTCGAACAAGCGACAAGCACGATTGGAGACCTTGTTTCGAGAACGCCAGAGATGAGCGACAATGAATTTCGCGAGCTGGGAGCCGCTGGTCCATTGGTCCTGCGTCCGAACCCGCAGAACGATCTAAAGTTCACCGTGACATCTGTCATCGGATGTTCGGATGATCCGGCCAATGCGGACTCGAACTTCGACTATTACGTCCTTTGGAGTCGTGTGTGGGAAGGCGGCAATGTCAGCGCCTCGCCTCACCGAGTCGATACGAAATTCACCAACCAACCGGAATCGCTTCAGGTCACAGACGGCGAAACGTTGATCGTGACTGAAGGGACGTACAACTATACGCCCACGATTGCGCGGATGATGGGTCAGAGTTGGGATATGGCTGGCTATGCCTTCCACCAACCCCGTGACAGGACGAGAAAAGTCTCATATCCCGGCGTCGAATCTGACAGCCCGAGATCGTGTGACGACTTTCGCCCTTAGCCCGCCCCCCGCAATGCTATGGCTGCGAAAGCAGGCGTTCGTAAACGGGTGCATATCGCTTAGCTACGGCTGACCAACTGCGCTCCTCCCTCACGAACGCCAAAGCACGCTCGAGGATTCCCTGGTCCTCGGGCGTGTTTCTTTTTTGCAATGCTTCAATCACTGATGATGCGAGCGCATGGGTATCATCCGCCGTAAAGAGGTGGCCTGTTTCGCCGTGCTTTACCAATTCCTGATGCCCTCCCACATCCGAGGCGACAAAGCGTTGTTTCATCGCCATTGCCTCCAAGGGCTTCAACGGCGTGACCAAATCAGTCAGGCGCATTTTCATACGTGGATAGACCAGCAGATCAATCACGCTGTAGTGACTGGGCACAGATTCCGGCGGCACACGTCCGGTAAATTTAATGGCCTCGCCGAAAGGTTCTGCCGCCGCGCGCAGCTTTGCGTCTTCCATACCGCCGCCCACGAACAGGAGTTGAGCGTCTGGAATGGCTTCAAGAATTTTCGGGAAAGCATCCAGTAGATAGTGCAATCCCTCATAGTGATAGAACGATCCGACAAAACCGATCACCGGGCCATTACCCAGACCGATCTGAGACCGCAATGCCGCATCGGGTTGGTCCACCGGCGATAACCGTTCGGGTTCAATCGCATTCGGGGCCAAAGAAAGTTTTTCCGAGGGAAGACCGCGCCCCAGCAAATCCTGCCGCAATCCTTCACAAATCGTAAAGATATGATCGACTTTACGGCACGCATTGCTCTCCATCCATCGGGTGACGCGATACCGTAAAGAACCCTCGTTCGTGTTGCCAAGATCAACCGCGGCATCCTCCCAAAACGCGCGGATCTCATACACGCTGGGCAGCTTGGCCGTTCGGGCCGCGTAAAACGCTGGAAAGGCATTCAGACAAGGCGAATGAGCGTGCAAGATGTCGGGTTTTTCGGCGGCGATCACATCGCGTAACCGCGCGCGCGTCGCGAACATCTCCGTGACAAACATCGGCCCCAGAACCTTTTTTTTCTGCGGTGTGCCTGTGCGGTGAAAGCGAAAGCCCATGACCTCTTCGACGTCAGTTTCCGGTTCGCCCGCATCGGCGCTATGACGCGGGGTTGTCAGGCAGACAGGGTCGAAGCCCAGCGCTCGCTGTGCCCGCAAAATCCCCAGCGTTCGGGAAACATAGCCGCTTTGCAAAGGGGCAGAGTGGTCGAGGATATGAAGTACGCGCATTTCCGGGGCCTGTATTGAGACGATTTTCCCCTTTGTCGCGCGGTATGGTCAAGGGAGTGTTAACCCTTCAAATATCGTCCAAAATCGGCCTATATCTGAGACGTGAAACAGCGAAATTGATCGAGGCCCCGTTTTATGAGCGTTAACCCTTCCCAGCGATACGGTGCCGAATTCATCGGAACTGCATTTTTGCTCGCGACAGTTGTCGGGTCTGGCATTATGGCGGAGGCGCTGGCGGGCGGGAATGTCGCGATTGCCTTGCTCGGCAACACATTGCCAACCGGAGCAATTTTGGTGGTGTTGATCACCATGCTCGCTCCGATCTCAGGTGCCCATTTCAATCCGGCGGTGACGCTGGTGTTTTGGCTGAAAAGGGAAATCTCAACGTTAGACAGCATCATTTACTTGGGCGTTCAAGTCGTGGGTGGCATCGCGGGCGTCTGGGCCGCGCATCTGATGTTTGATGAAAATCTGCTTCAGCTTTCGACAAAAGCCCGAACCGGCGGCGGACAGTGGTTTGCTGAATTGGTTGCGACCTTTGGGCTGGTGTTCACCATCCTCGCCACGTTGAAAGCAAAAGAAAGCGCAGTGCCGATGGCGGTTGGGCTTTATATCACGGCGGCTTATTGGTTCACGGCGTCCACCTCATTCGCAAATCCCGCTGTCACCATCGCACGAAGTTTTTCAGATACCTTTGCCGGGATTTACCCCGGTCACATGCCGCTGTTTATTGTTGCCCAAGGGATTGGGGCGATTGGGGCCCTATATACGTGTCTGTGGCTGTTAAAGGATCAGGAGAAAATCGGATGACCGTGACGATCTATCATAATCCAAAATGTGGAACCTCTCGCAACGTCCTAGAGATGATTGAAAACAGCGGCACAGAAGTCGAGGTCATTCCTTATCTGGAAACACCGCCCTCACGGGAAAAGCTGGTAGAATTGATCGACAAGATGGGTATCGCGCCGCGTGAGGTGCTGCGAGAGAACGTTACGCCTTATGCAGAGCTGGGCCTCGCAGACCCATCACTGAGCGATGATCACCTGATCAACGCAATGATCGAACATCCAATCTTGATAAACCGGCCCATTGTTGCGACCCCAAAAGCGGTAAAGTTGTGCCGCCCATCTGAGACCGTGCTGGCGCTGCTCTGATCACTTGATTTACCGCGCCGCGTGGTGGCAAAGCTAACCACGCTCATTTCTCGGGAAGGTTCGACTATGGCTCTCACTGTTGGCATTCAAATGGACCCAATCGAAGGCGTGGACATCGACGCGGATTCGACCTTCGCAATGGCATTCGAAGCACAGGAACGCGGGCACGAGCTGTTTTACTATCTGCCCGGCGATTTGGGGATGCGCGATAACCGCGTTTTCGCCCACGGCCAAACGTTGAAAGTCCAGCGAGAACAAGGCAACCACGCCGAACTCGGCCCGCGCGAGACTCGCGACCTTGTGGATCTGGATGTCGTGCTGCTGCGCCAAGATCCGCCGTTCGATATGGGCTATATCACCACAACGCATCTTCTTGAGCGCGTGCATCCAAAAACATTGGTGGTGAATGATCCGTGTTGGGTGCGGAATTATCCTGAGAAAATCCTGGTTACCGAATTTACCGACCTCACCCCCGCGACCCTTATCACCCGAAACTTGGATGACATCCGCACGTTTGGCGCTGAGCACGGCGGGCTAATCCTCAAGCCGCTTTACGGCAATGGCGGTGCAGGGGTGTTTAAGCTGGACGCCGACCTAAAGAACCTCTCCTCGCTGCACGAAATGTTTGCGGAGCGGAATACTGAACCCTTTATCGCCCAAGCTTTTTTACCTGACGTTACCAAGGGCGATAAGCGCGTGATCCTTGTTGACGGAAACCCCGTTGGCGCGATCAACCGGGTCCCAGCGAAGGGCGAGACCCGCTCGAACATGCATGTCGGCGGCCGCCCCGAAAAGGTCGAGCTGACGAATCGTGATCGCGAAATTTGCGAGGCCATTGGTCCGCTTTTGCGCGAGAAAGGTCAGATCTTCGTCGGTATCGACGTAATTGGCGACTATTTGACCGAAATCAATGTGACCTCGCCGACTGGCATTCAGGAACTCAGCCGCTTTGATGGGATTAACGTGTCCGGCCTGCTCTGGGATGCAATTGAGAATAAACTGGCATGAAGGCCGCCGCTTTGCTGATCTTATGTTGCGTTGTCTTTTCGCGCGATGCACAGGCTGACCGACAATATATAGAAGATGTCGATCGCAGCTTTATCGGGGTTCTGGACCTGTCAAAACGATACGGCGGATATGAGGAGTGGCTTCGCGCTGCGTGGGGTGTTGAAGACCCCGAACTTGCGTTCGAACTTTCGGATGGATCACCCTCTACGTCGGTCACAAATCGCCTCAAAGCAACGCAATTCACAATGCTTGAAACAAGCTATGAATACCCATCTGTCCTTGTCTACGGGCGGATGAATAACCCAAGGCAAGGCGATTGGATTCAAGTCCACATTGACGGAGAACCAAAATGGCTCCGGATGCAAGACGCGCGCAATTTCAGTACCTACACATCGCTTTTTGATCAGGGTAGGGTCGCCTATCTTCTGGACCAAGACATCATGATCGCTGAAAACCCCGGTGGAAAAACAATTCGGAAGGTTTTCACACCCTCCGATCAGAATATCACGACGAGCAGTACGCACTGGAATCCGGAAATATCCGTTATTGGGGAAGCCGCGATCACTCTGTTTTCTCAAGAAACCGGCAAACGGACGACCCGAAACTGGTTCAAGATCAAGGTTACAGATCAGCCCTCTTGCGGAGGTGTCGAAGAGGCGAAAGTCATCGCAGAAGGGTGGATACCCGCTCGCCGCGATGATGGTGAGATTTCTGTCTGGTTCTATCCGCGAGGCTGTTGAAGGGCTGTGCGCGCCTGGGATGCGATTGAGAAAGGCTGACCGACGAACTATTCCCGTCGCTTTTTCAAACCCTCTAATGTGACGCCCCCATCCAAGAACGTGATCCCCGCGTCTATTAAGACGTCCTCCAGCTTTTCGAGCTTTGAGGCTGTGATGTCACCTTCCCCGCTTTCAAAACGGGCGATGGTTCGCAGGGATACGTCTGCGCGATCCGCCAATTCCTGACGCGACCAGCCGAGTAATCCCCGCGCGGCGGCAACCTGACGTTTACCAATCAAAAGTTATGCCTCCGGTACTTACAATCCTGAGATGTCGTGCCTAAATGAGTAACATAAGGCCAAAAAATGCTGAAATGGTGATTTTTCGCCACATTCGTCTCAAATCAGGAGTGCGTTATCGATGACTCTCGACCTTTTTTTCAGCGCTAACATGCAGCCATTCGCCATCGCATTAGGGGTGGTGGTCGGCATGCTGGTACTGGAATTGGTCCTGATGCTTGTGGGAATCAGCATTCTGGGTGGCGACGGCGACGTCGCAATTGACGCTGAACCCGGCCTTGACGTTGACGTGGGATTGGATGCGGAAGCCGGGTTTGAGGTGGATGTTGACGGCGCAGACCCCCTTGCGGGCGAAAGTGCTGGCGTCAGCGGTGTCCTGTCTTGGCTTGGCCTTTCTGATGCACCCTTTGCCATATGGCTCGCCGGTTTTCTAACGGCCTTTGGACTGAGCGGTTATGCGCTGCAAGGCGTGTTGAACGCCATAGTTGGCGCGCCGCTACCGGCGCTGTTAGCCTCCGCGGTTGCCTTACCTGTCGGATTGGCGATTGCTGCGCGGTTTGCGCGGTTAATCGGTCGGTTGATGCCGAAACTGGAGACGACGGCAATTTCCAGCCGCTCTTATGGCGGTCGTCGGGGGATTATCACCGTCGGCACAGCACGGCGCGGCAACCCCGCGCAAGCACGGCTGACCGACGGCCACGGCAATATCCACTACACGATGGTCGAGCCAATGAAAGACGACGACGCCTTTCCGCAAGGGACCGAGATCGCCACGATCCGTCTTGCTGACGGGTCACTGCGCGCCATTCGCATTGACGACGCCTAAAACTCATTTTCAACATGGAGACTTTGATGGACCTGTTACAATCTCTCGCTATTCCCGTTATCGCGATCCTTGCATTGCTCGTTTTCGTTGGCTTTGTTGGCGCGCGACTTTATCGGCGTGCAACCCGTGAGGTGAGCCTTGTCAAAACCGGCATGGGTGGCCGCAAAGTCGTGATGGATGGCGGTGCGATTGTTATTCCGATGCTGCATGAAATCAGCCTCGTAAACATGAAGACCCTGCGCCTTGAAGTGAACCGCAGCAGCGATGCTTCGCTGATTACCAAGGATAGGATGCGGGTCGATGTCGGTGTCGAATTTTATGTCTCCGTCAATGCCACCGAGGAAGGCATTGCGCGTGCGGCGCAAACGTTGGGTGATCGAACCTTTGATGTGAACGAATTGCGCGAGATGATCGAAGGTAAGTTGGTCGATGGTCTGCGCTCCGTCGCCGCGCGGATGACAATGGATGGCCTGCATGAAAACCGCTCGGACTTTGTGCAAGAGGTCCAAAACGCGGTTTCCGAAGACCTGTTGAAAAACGGTTTGGAGTTGGAGTCGGTCTCCCTGACCGCGCTCGATCAGACACCGTTCGAGCATCTGGATGAGAACAATGCCTTTAACGCCGTGGGTATGCGTCAACTTGCTGAGGTGATCGCGAACTCTAAGAAAAAGCGCGCGATGATTGATGCCGAAGCTGATACTGCGGTGCGGCAGGCAGCGATGGAAGCGGCAAAGCGCAAGCTCGATATTGACCGCGAGGAACAAGAAGCGGCGATCATTCAAGCTCAAGAGATCGAGACAAAACGTGCGGCGCAAGAAGCGGAAATTGCGACCAAACGCCAAGACGCCGAGCGCGAAGCCGAGCAAGCACGTATTCTCAAGGAGCGCATGATCCGGGCCTCGGAGATCGAGCGCGAAGAAGCCATTCGCGCCGCTGAGATTGCGAAAGAGCGTCAGATTGAAGTCGCGGATCAAGAACGACAGATCATTATCGCGACAAAATCCGAAGAAGAAAGCCGCGCGCGTGCCTCCGCTGATACCGCCCGCGCGGAAGCGGCAAAGGCCGAAGAAGCCATCACAACCGCACGACAAGTTGCCGAAGCCGAACGTGTTAAACGCATCGCCGTGATCGAGGCGGAACGTGAAGCGGAGCGCGAGGCGACGGGCATCAAGCTTGCCGCAGCCGCAGAAAAAGCCGCCGCAGCCGACCGCGCCGAAGCCTTGCGCGAGGAGGCCACCGCAGAAGCCAATGCGCTGACCATCAAGGCAGAAGCGAAAAAGACCGATAAGCTAGCGGAAGCCGAAGGTACGCGCGCACTGGTGGATGCCGAAAATGCAATCTCTGCCGAAATCGCCGCGATGAAAGTGCAGCTCGCCCGGCTCGAGGCTCTGCCAGCCATCGTCGCGCAGATGGTCAAACCCGCCGAAAAGATCGACTCGATTAAAATCCACCACGTCACAGGCTTGAACGCAGCCAATGGCGGCGGCGGTGAGACCGCACCAAGCAGCGGTGGTGGCAGCCCGGTAACCCAAGCGGTGGACGCTATTGGTGCGATGGCAGTGCAGCTCCCCGCGCTCAAAAAACTGGGCGAGGAAGTGGGCATCAGCCTGGATGGCGGCATCACGGGCGTCATGGACCCGCACCGGCTCGATACACCGCCCGCGAATGGCCCACTGCCCAAATCGACATCTGAATCGCTCGTCGAGGACTTCAAAAAGGCGTTCTAACTCTGTCGGCGATGGATAGAGCGGGGGAACCGCCCTATCTGTTCCTCATGAAAACAATACACACACAAGGCGTCCATCATATTACCCTGATGGGTGCCGATCGTCAGACATCCATAGATTTCTGGGAAGGCGTCCTTGGGATGCCATTTGTGTTCGAGCAACCCAATCTGGATGATGAGAGCACCAACCACCTATATTTTGATCCCGGCGACGGGCGGCTGATTACGATTTTCACTCGCGAAGACTTGCCGGTTGATCCAACACCCAATCCAAACGGGATCGGCAATCTACACCACCTCGCCTTTATGGTCTCCCGCGCGACCTATACGCAAGCCGGTGCGCGCTTGCGCGCGCGGGGCTTTGCCAATTCAGGCAAAGTAGATCGCGGGTTTATGGATTCGCTCTATTTCCGTGATCCGTTGGGTCAGTTGATGGAGCTGGCCTGTTATAAGTTCGACCCGCCCGAAGGACGCTCTCATGCGGATGTACTGGCCCGCGCCCATGAAATCCGCGTTGAAGCGGGAGCGAAAAACATTCAGGATACTCACCTTGCAGATGCGATTGCGGCGCTGGTGTTAGAACGCGGCGTTGGATAAGATGCGGCCATGACAAAACCACCGTTAAAACTATACCTTGCAGCTCCGCGCGGCTTTTGCGCCGGGGTCGATCGTGCGATCAAGATGGTCGAGATGGCCATCGACAAATTTGGCGCGCCCGTCTACGTGCGCCACGAAATCGTTCACAACAAATACGTCGTGGATGGCTTGCGTGATAAAGGTGCGGTCTTTGTGGAAACGCTGGACGACTGTCCGACTGACAGACCCGTGGTGTTTTCCGCACATGGTGTGCCGAAATCTGTCCCCGAAGAGGCCAAGAGGCGGGAGATGTTCGCCGTCGACGCCGTCTGTCCATTGGTGACAAAAGTCCATATGGAGATCGCACGCCTGCATCGGCAGGGACACGAAATCCTGATGATCGGGCACGAAGGCCATGTCGAGGTCATTGGTACGATGGGGCAATTGCCCGACGGGTCCGTGACCCTGATCGAGACAGTTGAGGATGTGGCAAATGTAACCCCCACCGACCCCAATAAGCTGGCTTTTGTCACGCAAACGACTCTTTCCGTGGATGACACTGCCGCGATCGTTGCGGCCATTAAAACGCGGTTTCCAAATGTGGTCGCGCCCGGCAAAGAAGACATCTGCTATGCCACCACCAATCGTCAGGAAGCGGTCAAAGCCATCGCGCCAAAGATTGACGCGCTGGTGGTGATTGGCGCGCCGAACTCTTCGAATTCAAAACGGCTTGTCGAAGTTGGATCGAAGGCGGGCTGCAAATATTCAGTGCTGGCCCCGCGTGCCACCGATATTGACTGGCGGTCTTTGGAGGGGATCAAGGCCGTGGGCATTACCGCCGGAGCCAGCGCACCAGAGGAATTGGTGAACGAAGTCGTCGATGCCTTTCGCGAGCGCTATGACGTGGAAACCGAAATCGTTGAGACCGCCGTTGAAAATATCGAGTTCAAAGCTCCGAAAATTCTGCGCGAAGCCGCCCCTTAATTCTCTGTTCCTTCTGACCTAAAGGAAACTGTCATGTCTGATGATGATCCGAAGATTGATATTAAAAAGAACGGCCCGCTCGTCATTAAGGGTGTGTCAGAAATGACCGGACCTGATGGCGAGGCGCTTGAGGCCAAACCCACAATGTTCCTTTGTCGCTGTGGCCATTCGGCGAACAAGCCGTTTTGCGATGGCTCGCACAGCAAAATTGATTGGGATGGAACGCTCGGCGGCGCTTAACCCGTCTGTATCTCAAAAACCGTCATTGATCGCTGCGACCCGACAACCTCTGCTTTGATCGTCTTCGGCAAAGTCCATTTTGATGCAGGGGTTGGTGCGAGCGATCAACACGTCGGAGAATATTGTGCCTGAACTATTTGCCTATACCGATGGAGCGTGCAGTGGAAACCCCGGTCCGGGAGGTTGGGGCGTGTTGATGCTCGCGATGGACGGCGACACGGTGTTGAAGGAACGCGAGCTGTGCGGCGGCGAGATGGACACCACGAATAACCGAATGGAACTTCTGGCGGCGATTTCAGCACTGGATGTGCTGGAGCGAGAGTCTGCGCTGACCATCGTCACAGACTCGTCTTATGTAAAAGACGGCCTGACCAAGTGGATTCATGGTTGGAAGCGCAATGGCTGGAAAACCGCGTCAAAAAAGCCCGTCAAAAATGAAGACCTTTGGAAGCGGTTGGATGAAGCAGCGTCACGTCATGATGTGACGTGGGAATGGGTCAAAGGCCACGCCGGACATCCCGAAAACGAACGCGCCGATGAGCTGGCACGGCAAGGAATGCAGCCTTATAAGCCGTAGGGGATATGACTTGGTAGATGCCTCGGGTCTGATTGGGCAAAGGTAGCTGTACGCGAACCTTCTGAAAATAACCTCTGTATCGCTGCCCCGCACTTGGTGCGGGGTCTTCTTTTTTGACTTAAGGCGGTCCCGTGTCTGCGGAGCACCATTCCATGATGTACCGCGCACGGGACAGCAGTGTTAGAACTTCGAACCCCCAAGATCAGCTCAGCAGGATTGCGGCCCGCAGCGCATCCAGTAAGAGCGCATAAGATCCAGACATATGTTTTCGTGAAACTCTTCGACCTTCTCATTTCCCAGAGATCAAAAAACTCGATCCACAAAAAAACCCGCCTCAATGAAGCGGGTTTTGATATTTCGTGTCGCTGATCTGTTCAGTGCAGTTAGTGGAATTGCGCTCCGACTTTTGCGATGCCTTCGTCGATCAAAGAACCGGACTTCGAACCGTCGATCTTTTGGCCCATGACCTCTGATGCAGCGGCAACCGCAGCGGTGGACGCCGCATTGCGGACTTCTCTGGTAGCTGCCGCCTCGACTTGGCCGATCCGCTCTTCCGCAGATTTCAGCTTGCGGGCAATTGATTCCTCAAGATCGAGTTTTGCCTGCTCGGATGCGCGTTCAGCATCTGCACGCGCGCGCTCGATGATTTTGTCCGCTTCTTTTTGCGAATCCGCCGTCTCGCGTTCGATTTTCGCGAGAAGGGTTTGTGCCTCCTCACGGGCTTCGCGCGCTTCGTCCAATTGCGCCTGAATTCCTTCAGCTCGCTTGTCGAGCATCCCGCCAATCATGTTGGGGACGCGAAACCAAAACATCGCACCGATGAAGAGGAGAAAACTGACGAGGACTGCAAGTTCAGCACTCATTTCGATACTCCTGAAGCAGCCAATGCCCGATCAACCGCCGCATCAATCGTACCCTTGTCCGCAACGCCAGGAACAAGTTTTTCGATGATGGCTTGCGCCGTTTCCGAAGCAATTTCTTTTGCACTCGATGCAGCTTGAGCCCGCACTTCGTTGATGCGCGTTTCGCTCTCTGCTGTCCGAGCCGCAATCTCGGCGTCTGCCTTGTGCGTTGCCGCAGCAAGTTCAGCGTCGATGGTCTCTTGGTTCTCAGCGACGATTTTTTGAGCGTTCGCGCGCGCTTTGGCCAGCGCTTCGGAATGGGCTGTTGTCGCCTCTTCCGCCTGCTTCTTTAGTTCAGCCGCACGGTCAAGATCATCGGCGATTGCGTTGTGGCGATCCTCTAGCGCACCGCTGATGCGGGGCAGGATCGTCTTCGTCAACACCTTGTAGAGAATGAACAAAGCCAGCGCCGTCCAGAAAATCTGGGACGCCCAAGTCGATCCATCCAATTGTGGCATACCGCCGCTATGCTCAGCCGCAGCATGTGCTGCACCCTCTGCGGTCGTTTCCGTCGCCATCGGTCTCTCCAAAGATAGAGTGCACGCCGCCAAATGCGGCGCGCGATAACGTCAGTCGCTTAGAGTGCGAACATCAGAAGCAAAGCAACGAGGAACGAGAAGATGCCCATTGCTTCTGCGAGTGCGATGCCGACGAACATCATTGCCGTTTGGCCCTGTGCCGCAGCCGGGTTACGCAGAGCGCCGCTGAGGAAGTTACCAACGATGATACCCACGCCGACAGCCGCGCCGCCCATACCAATACAAGCCAGACCAGCACCTGCGTACTTCAGTCCGTCTACAATACTGCCTTCCATAGTGTCGCTCCTTAAGTGAGAATTCTGTTGTG
>CAZJWF010000021.1:0-36126 GCA_964549375.1 uncultured Neomegalonema sp. | reverse complement strand
ATTTTCGAGAGCCGGGATGAACCCGGTAACGATCAAATTCAAACGGGAGGAAAAAGCTATGATGAAAAAGGTACTCGCCAGCGTATTGACGCTGGGCATGTTCGGCGGATCTGTCCAAGCGGGGGAAACTCTAAAATTCGGACACGTCGGCAAGCCGGGATCGTTGTTTGAGTTTAGCGTCAATGCCTTCGCTGAATGTGCGAACTCGGCTTTAGAGGATAAAGCCGAAGTGCAGACGTTTGGATCGTCACAACTCGGCAAAGACAAAGAGCTCCTGCAAAAGCTGAAGCTCGGGCAAGTTGATTTCGCCTTGCCGTCGTCGGTGATGTCGTCGGTATCTGACGAGTTCGGTATCTTCGAGATGCCTTACATTATTCAAGATCGCGATCACATGCGCCGGGTTCAGAAGGCATTAGGCGGTACCTTCCAAGACGCGGCGACCGCGAAGGGTTATCGCATTCTAGGTTATTTCGAGAACGGTTTCCGCAATATCACCAACAACACGCGGCCAATCAATCTTCCAAAAGATCTGGATGGCATCAAGCTGCGGACACCAAAAGGCGCATGGCGCGTGAAGATGTTCAAGCTCTACGGTGCAAACCCGACTCCGATGGCGTTTTCAGAAGTGTTCACCGCGTTGCAAACCGGCGTCATCGACGGGCAGGAAAACCCTTACGCGCAGATCGCTTCAGCGAAATTCCAAGAGGTCCAAAAGTACCTCTCGCGCACCGGCCACGTCTACACGCCCGCTTATGTGCTGGTTTCGGCGAAGCATTTTGCCAAACTACCTTTAGACGTCCGCATCCAACTCGAAGCCTGCGCTGCATCTACTCAAGAGACAGTCTATGAAAAAGCTGCCGAACTTGAGGTCGAGTTACTCAAAGTCATCAAAGACGCTGGCGTTGAGGTTAACGATGCTGACAAGGGCGCGTTTATTGAAGCATCGAAGCCTGTTTATGAAGAGTTCGCCTCTTCGGTCGATGGTGGGCAAGCTTTGATCGATATCGTTCTCGGTCTTGGGTCGACCAACTAACATCGCGATTATCCGTTTCTCTCAGGTGTCTTAGCCAGAGGGAAACGGACCACCTACCCCTTCCGACACGCCGCAGCCGCGATGTGGCATTTTCCTTGGTGATCCATGACTGCCCTAAAAAACATCCTGCAATCGTTGCTGGAGTGGATAACCATCCTGCTCATGATCGCCTTGACGACGATTGTCGTGATTGCTGTCGTTGCCCGATTGATGGGCGAGTCGTTCAGTTGGTACGATGAAGTCGCGGCCATTGGTCTGGCTTGGGTGACGTATTACGGAGCAGCCCTCGCTGCGCTCAAACGCCGTCACATAGGTTTCGACTCTGTCTTACTGGCGATGCCAGAGGGCGTCCGCATCGCTCTTGCCGTTCTAGGTGAAGTTATCATCCTCGCGTTCTTTGTGTTGCTCGCATGGGCAGGAATGGAAGTGCTCGAAGTTCTCGAAGGCGATACGCTGGTTTCCTTGGACTGGGTACCCATTCAAGTGACCCAATCGGTGATCCCCATCGGGGCCGTTCTGTTCATCATTTGCCAGATTGTATCAATGCCCGATTACCTGCGCTCGGTACGCGATGGGATTTCATTGGAACACCCCGAGCCTCACGAGGAGGCGTCCTGATATGTTGATCGTCTCAATGTTCGTGATCCTGCTCATCCTGATTTTGATGAATGTACCGATTGCGGTTGCTTTGGCTGTCGCGGGCGTCATGGGCTTGCTAGCAACAGAAGGCGTTGATAGCCTCGTGACAGTTGCCCTCGATATGTACGACGGGTCGACCAAATTTTCATTGATTGCGATCCCGATGTTCGTTCTCGCCGGTGCTATTATGAACGCTACCGGCATCACGGTTCGCCTTATAAATTTTGTCTCTGCACTCATCGGGTTTGTTCGGGGTGGCTTGGCAATGGTCAATGTCGGCGTCTCGTTATTTTTCGCCGAGATTTCTGGATCCGCGGTTGCCGATGTTGCCGCGATGGGGTCAATCATGATCCCTGAGATGAAAAAGCGAGGTTATTCGAAAGAGTTCGCAGCTGCAATCACCTCTTCATCAGCATCACTCGCCATCATTATCCCGCCATCAATTCCAATGATCCTCTACGCTGTATCGGCGGGGACATCGGTCGAACAACTGTTTGTGGCTGGAATTGTACCGGGTCTACTAGGCGCGGCTGGCTTAATGGGCGTCGCTTACATGTTTGCGGTTCGTTATGATTTGCCCGTCGAGGAAGCATTCAACTTCAAACATGTCCGCGAAACTTTTCTAGAGGCGCTTCCGACGTTTGCATTGCCCGTGATTATTCTCGGCGGTATTTTCGGCGGCTTTGTCACCGCCACGGAAGCAGCCGGACTTGCCGTTCTCGCATCTATCGTTGTGGGGCTCTGGTATCGAGAAGTCGACCTACGGCAGCTAAAAGCGGCGATGCTCGATGGCGGGATGCAAACGGCTGTGGTTATGCTGCTCGTCGCGGCTTCGGTCTTAATGGGGGGGTTTTTGACACGGGCGCAAGTACCGCAGCAAATAGCCGCTGATCTACTGGCCTTCACTGACAATAAGTATGTTATTCTTCTGATCTTGAATTTCTTTTTCTTGATCATTGGTTTCTTCTTGCACTCGGCAGCGGCGATTATTCTGGTCGTTCCAATTGTCATTCCACTGATCCAAGGAGCCGGGATTGATCCCGTCCACTTTGGCCTCGTGGTAACGCTCAACCTTGCCATCGGTCAGCAAACTCCACCCGTGGCAAGCGTGCTAATTACATCCTGCTCCATTGCGCGTGCCAACGTTTGGGACGTAACAAAGGTCAACATCTACTTTGTTGCCGTCCTTCTAACCGTCTTGATGATCTGCACTTATGTTCCTGCAGTGCCGATGTTCCTCGTTGAGTATTTCTACCGATGACGCTCAATTTGGAAACAGCGCGGAAGATCGTTCGGGCAATTTTTGGCGAAGGAACGGCGCGCGACATGAAACCGCTATCGGTTTGCGTGATTGATAGCGGTGGTCATCCGATTGCCTTCGAACGCTCAGACGGCGCCAGTCCAATGCGCTTCCGGATCGCGCATGGCAAAGCGCATGGCGCGATTATGATGGGCCTAGGCTCACGCGCGCTCGCAGATCGTGCAAAGCGCGAGCCGTCCTTCATACAGTCAATGAACAGCTTAGCCGATGGTTCGCTCGTCCCTGTCCCAGGGGGTGTTTTAATCCGATCCGATGGGAATATCATCGGTGCAGTCGGCGTTACGGGCGATAGCTCGGACAACGACGAAGCATGTGCTATCTCAGCCATCACAGCGGCAGGGTTCGAGGCAGATGCAGGATGAAGACGGTATGAGCGACCATTTAAACTACGAGGTTATCGACGGGATTGGCTGGTTGTCATTTAACCGTCCGGAACAACGGAACGCCCTGACCTTCGCGATGTATGAGGGGATCGCAGAGACCTGCCGCAGTATCTCGGCAGAAGGCGATGTCAAAGCTCTGATCCTGCAAGGTGTCGGCGGTCGTGCTTTTGCGGCGGGCACCGATATGACAGAGTTCCGGGGCTTTTCTAAACCTGAAGACGCTATTGCTTACGAAGAAAACGCAGACGCCGTCTTTACCGCCATCGAAACATGCGTCGTTCCAACAATCGCGGCAATCTCTGGAGCGTGTACCGGTGGCGGAGGTGCGATTGCAGCTTCCTGCGATTTACGTATTTGCGATGAACGCTTGAAGTTCGGCTTCCCGATTGCCCGAACCTTAGGCAACTGTCTGTCCATCGCGAATTTAGCAAGGTTATCATCGCTTATGGGACAGGGACGTGTTCGGGAGATGCTGTTCACCGCACGTTTGATTGAAGCCGCAGAAGCATTACAGATTGGCCTTGTTTCTGAGGTCTTACCAGATGCCGAAGCGGTCACGACCCGTGCGAAAGAACTCGCTCAATCACTTTCAGAACATGCTCCGCTAACCCTACGTGCAACAAAAGAAGCACTCCGCCGATTACGCCTCCAAGGGCCAACCGCAGACGATCATGATCTTGTTACGATGGCTTATATGAGTGCGGACTTCCGTGAGGGCATGGAAGCTTTCCTCGCCAAGCGCAAACCGGAATGGCATGGAAAATGACCAAACCAAACGGACCTTTGCATCGAATGAAGGTTATTGAACTGGCCCATATCATGGCAGGTCCAGTTTGTGGCCTCATGCTCGCGGATATGGGTGCGGACGTCATAAAGGTCGAAAAGACGGCAGGCGACGACACCCGTCGTTCCGTGCCGCCTGAAATCAACGGCGAGTCTGCAGCCTTCATGATGATGAACCGCAACAAACGCGGCATTGTGCTGGATTTAAAAAGTCCTGAAGGCAACGCAGCCTTACGAAAAATGTTGTCGACAGCGGATGTCGTCATCGAAAACTACCGCAAAGGAACAATGGAAAAGCTCGGCCTAGGTTATGAGACGCTTCGTAAAGATAATCCCGGGCTGATCTACTGTGAAATTTCAGGATTTGGGCGAACAGGACCTTACGCAGAGCGCGGGGGCTTTGACCTTATCGCACAGGGCATGTCGGGGCTGATGTCCATTACCGGCGAGGGACCGGGCAAGCCACCTATCAAGGTCGGCGCGCCCGTCTCTGATATTACAGCAGGCATTCTCGCAGCGATGGGCGTTGCAGCGGCATATTCCCGGCGACTACAGACCGGCGAAGGCCAAAAAGTCGATACGTCTTTGTTTGAGGCAGCAATTACGCACACTTACTGGCAGTCTTCCATCGCCTTCGCGACCGGCGTGTCGCCGGGACCAATGGGCAGCGCACACCCGCTAAATGCACCGTATCAAGCTTTCGAAACCGCTGATGGTTGGATTAACATAGGCGCCGCCAACCAGGCGAATTGGGAACGGCTCATCGTTTTACTCCAAATGCCGGAATTAAACGATGATCCTCGGTTCTCAACCAATAATGGCCGCATGACAAACCTCGATGCACTGTCCGCTGCACTCTCGACGCGTTTTCGGACCAAAACTACGGATGAGTGGCTCGATCTGTTGGAAGCTGGCGGATTTCCTGCGGGGCCGGTTCTCTCCATCGCCGAAATGCACGCAGATCCGCAGACTCAGGCTCGCGAAATGGTCGTGGAGACACGACACCCCGTTGCCGGTCAGGTTGCGACGATTGGGCTGCCTGTAAAATTCTCCGAGACACCCGGCGGCATCCGCCGCAGCGCGCCGCAACTGGGCGAACACGGTGCTGAAGTGCTGCGTGAATATGGATATGACGACGACGAAATATCAAAGCTGGTTGCGGCCTCCACCGCCTAACCCGATACGTCCAATATCCATGCATATTCTATCGCCAAATTTTGGCAATAAATCTTATATTACAATGGATTAAATGGTGCTGCCGGAGAGAATTGAACTCTCGACCTCTCCCTTACCAAGGGAGTGCTCTACCTCTGAGCTACGGCAGCGATGCCGGGTCTTTAGACTGGAGCGGATTTCAAATCAACAACAAACCCGTCACGTTCAGGCCGGACGCCGCGTTACGCTGAACTTGCGGGCGGATTATCAACCAACAGGTTTATAAAGATTTCAGCCGTGCAACGTACAATTACGCAGAAGCCAGCTTTACGCTCGGTTATCATGACTTCTAACAACAAGGTTGATCAGTGGACTCCAAAGCCCTCGAACAGGTTTTAAACGAGGGAATAAACGCCCTTCCCTCTGGTTTTGCGTTGTTTGATGCAGATGACCGTGCCGTAATCACCAACCGTGTTTTCCGAGAAATGTTGCCCGAAGGCGCCGAAGCACTGGACAACGGCGGGACCTTCGCTGACATGGCCCGGCAGAATGCGATTACACAGTTTGGTCTTACGGGGCAGGCGCTTGAGGAGTGGATGGCGCAAAGGTCTGTCTATCGCGACGCCCCGACCGACCATTTTGATCAACAGCTCAAAGATGGCAGATGGTTTCGTATCCAAGAGAGCGGGACCTCCGATGGCGGGACGGTAACGAACTGGACCGACATTACCGACCTGAAAGAACAAGAAAAAATCACGGCTGAGTACGCGCGTGCATTAAAGTCAACTAACCAGCAACTGGATGATTTTGCCCGTGCTGCCTCTCATGACTTGCAAGAACCCTTGAGAAAAATCGAAACCTTTGGCGGGCGTCTTGCTGCAAAAACCGAAGGGCAGCTCGGCGAAAATGAGGCGCGCTATCTTGATCGTATCATCGACGCAACAACACGAATGCGTCGAATGATCAGTACGTTACTCGAATTCTCGCGCGCTGCCAATGCGCCTACATCTACTGAAAAAGTTGATCTGAAAAGCGCGATTGATGTGGCGGTGCAAAATCTGGAAGTTCAAGTTCAGGACCGTCAGGCATCGATATCCGTCGCTGAGCTTCCCAAGATTTCTGGGGATTTCGAGCAACTCGTGCGGCTCTTCCAGAACCTCCTTTCCAATGCAATCAAGTACACTGAGGATTCAACCTCGCCGCAAATTACGATCAATGCAGCCGAGAACGGATCGTCTGGAACGGAAATCACAATTAAAGACAATGGGATAGGTTTCGATCAAACCGATGCGGAGAAAATCTTCGAGCCGTTCCAACGACTACATGGCCGTAATTCCAAATACGAGGGGACGGGGATAGGTCTTGCCTCCTGCCGCAAAATTGTTGAGCAGCATCAGGGCAACATCCGCGCAGAAAGCACCCCCGGCGAAGGCACGACTTTCTTCATCACATTGCCGGTTAATAACGATCAAGTCGCTGCGTAAACGGACAAGTGCCGCATAAAACCGCTCAAAAACGGTATTTTACCTCTTAAAACCTGATCATAGGATCCTCTTGTCGATAGGACAGCAGGAAGGGTATGCACGCTCACAAATCTTGAGCAGGAAGCCAAGCATGCCCGACTTCAAAAAAATCCTGATTGCCAACCGCGGCGAGATCGCCATTCGGATCAGCCGAGCGGCAAACGAACTCGGCAAGGCGACGGTGGCGGTTTACGCCGAAGAAGACAAACTTGGCCTCCATCGGTTCAAGACGGATGAGGCCTATCACATTGGCGACGGTCTTGGACCTGTCGAGGCCTATCTGTCAATTTCTGAGATCATGCGCGTGGCCAAGGAATGCGGCGCGGATGCCATCCATCCCGGCTATGGGTTGCTGTCAGAGAATCCCGAATTCGTCGATGCATGTTCGCAAAATGGCATCACGTTCATCGGCCCGAAATCTGAGACGATGCGGATGCTGGGCGACAAGGCGTCGGCTCGGCGGGCGGCGATTGCGGCGGGTGTCCCGGTAGTTCCGGCGACAGATGTTCTGCCCGATCCAAATGACCCCGGTGCGATGGATGCAATCCACGCGATGGCCGAAGAGATTGGCTATCCCTTGATGCTCAAGGCGTCATGGGGCGGCGGCGGGCGGGGGATGCGCCCGATATTTGGCCCCGAAGAACTGGAAGCAAAAGTCAAAGAGGGGCGCAGCGAAGCGATTGCGGCTTTTGGAAATGGCGAAGGCTATCTTGAAAAACTGATCCAAAAGGCACGTCATGTCGAAGTTCAGGTTCTTGGCGACACACATGGCACACTGCTCCATCTCTACGAACGTGATTGCTCCGTCCAGCGCCGAAACCAAAAAGTCGTTGAGCGGGCGCCGGCTCCTTACCTGACGGATGATCAACGCATTGAGATCAACGAACTTGGTCTGAAAATCGCCCGTCACGCCAATTACGAATGTGCGGGAACAGTTGAGTTCCTGATGGATATGGAGAGCGGCGCATTTTACTTCATCGAAGTGAACCCGCGCGTTCAAGTCGAGCATACCGTCACCGAAGAAGTCACCGGCATCGACATCGTGCGCGCACAAATTTTGATTGCCGAGGGCAAGACAATGTCGGACGCGACCGGCATCAGTGATCAGGATCAGGTTCGGCTGCGGGGCCACGCGATCCAATGCCGCATCACGACAGAAGACCCCCTCAATAATTTCATTCCAGACTATGGACGGATCACGGCCTATCGCGGTGCCACCGGTTTCGGCATTCGGCTGGATGGCGGCACCGCCTATTCCGGTGCCGTGATTACGCGGTTCTACGATTCACTGCTTGAGAAAGTCACGGCTTGGGCGCCAACGCCAGACGCGGCGATTGCCCGGATGGACCGCGCATTGCGGGAGTTCCGTATTCGCGGGGTGGCGACAAATATTGCCTTCGTCGAAAACCTGCTCAAGCATGCGAGTTTTCTCGACAACACCTACCACACCAAGTTCATTGACGAGACGCCGGACCTTTTCAACTTCCAACGCCGCCGCGACCGCGCAACACGGTTGCTGACTTTTATCGGCGACATCACGGTCAATGGAAATCCGGAAGCCGCTGGACGAACCCGCCCTTCCGCTGACACACGCGCACCGAAACCGCCAATCGTTATTCCCGATGCGCGGCCAGATGGTCTGAAGCAACTTCTGGAAACAAAGGGCGCAAAAGCCGTTGCGGATTGGATGTTGCAACAAGACAAATTGTTGCTGACCGATACGACGATGCGCGATGCACACCAATCGCTGCTGGCAACCCGGATGCGGTCGATAGATATGCAGCGTATCGCACCGGCATATGCCGAAAAATTACCGAACCTCTTTTCGATGGAATGTTGGGGCGGTGCGACTTTCGATGTCGCGTATCGCTTTTTGCAAGAATGTCCGTGGCAACGGTTGCGCGAACTCCGCGCGGCGATGCCCAACTTGCTGACGCAGATGTTGGTCCGCTCATCAAACGGCGTTGGATATACGAACCTGCCGGACAATGTCGTGCAGCTTTTCATCAAGAAGTCGGCTGACGCGGGGATGGATGTTTTTCGCGTTTTTGACCCACTGAACTGGGTCGAGAATATGCGCGTGGCGTGCGATGCCGTTTTGGAAACGGACCGAATTTTGGAAGCCTCGTTCTGCTACACGGGCGACATTCACGACCCTGATCGCGCGAAGTATTCTCTCAATTACTATGTCAATCTCGCCAAAGAACTCGAAGCTTTGGGCGCTCATATCCTGTGCATCAAGGACATGGCAGGACTGGTCAAACCGGCGGCAGCAACGGCACTGGTCAAGGCGTTGAAAGACGAGATTTCAATTCCGATACATTTCCACACGCACAACACGTCAGGAATCACTGCTGCGTCAATCCTCGCCGCCGCAGATGCAGGCGTAGATGCCGCCGATGCGGCGATGGATGCGTTTTCCGGCCTCACCTCTCAGCCATGTATGGGCAGCCTTGTAGAAGCATTGCGTCACCAAGATCGCGATACTGGCCTCGACATCGAAGCCATTCGGGAAATCAGCGATTATTGGGAAGGCGTGCGGCGGCTCTACGCTGGTTTTGAAGCGGATATGAGGAACGCTACTTCCGAGGTCTATTTGCACGAGATGCCGGGAGGGCAAGTCACAAACCTGCGCGCCCAAGCCCGATCAATGGGTCTCGAAGATCGCTGGCATGAGGTCGCGCAAACCTACGCCGACGTGAATGCAATGTTTGGCGACATTATCAAGGTCACACCAACATCGAAGGTTGTTGGAGACATGGCCCTGTCGATGGTCTCCGCAGGACTGACACGGAAAGACGTTGAAAGTCCGGATGTCGATGTTTCCTTCCCCGACTCTGTGATTGGATTAATGCGAGGTGATCTCGGCCAACCTCCCGGTGGGTTCCCGGCGGGGATCCAATCAAAAGTCCTGAAAGACGACAAACCAATCACGGCACGCCCCGGATCACTCATGGACCCGGTGGATTTCGAGAGCACGCGAGCAGATGTTGAAACAAAGGTCAGCCGCGCGGTCGATGACGAAGACCTGTCCTCCTATCTGATGTATCCAAAAGTCTACCTCGACTACATGGCCCGCCGTGAGGACTACGGCCCTGTCCGCGTCTTGCCGACTTGGACGTTCTTTTATGGAATGGCACCGGGCGAGGAAATCAGCGTCGACCTAGAACCCGGCAAGACCTTGCAAATCAGGCTTCAGGCAGTTTCTGAAACTACTCCCGAAGGCGAAGTCAAACTGTTCTACGAGTTGAACGGACAGCCGCGTGTTATTCGTGTTCCTGATCGTTCAGCGACGGCGACCTCTGGACGCGCGGAAAAAGCAGACTCGACAAATGAATTGCATGTCGCGGCCCCGATGCCGGGGTCGGTCGCATCCGTCGCCGTCTCAGCCGGTCAGATGGTGAAAGCCGGAGATTTGCTGCTATCGCTGGAAGCCATGAAGATGGAAACGGCCATTAACGCCGACCGGGACGGCGAAATCTTACGGATTGTCGCCGGTCCCGGCACACAGGTCGAGGCAAAGGATTTGTTGGTGGAGTTTGCGGGGTAACGCGACCTGCTTCGTGCGAAGCAAACCGCTGGACTAGACCAGATCGCGCCACCGCTTAATTTGCTCCCGAACGCGATCCGGCGCGGTCCCACCATAACTCGTTCGGGATCGCGCAGAACTTTCGACGCTCAAGACATCCATGACCGCTGATGTGATTTTTGGCTCGACCTTTTGCATGTCTTCCAATGACAGACCATCCAGGGGGATCATCCGATCTTCGGCCATTTTAACAAGCGTTCCCGTCACATGATGCGCGTCGCGGAACGGCATGTTCAGTTCGCGGACCAGCCAGTCCGCCAAGTCTGTTGCCGTCGAATATCCATGCCCTGCGGCCTCTCGCAGCCGTTCCGCATTCGGCTCCATATCGCGGATCATCCCCGTCATAGCCGACAGCGCCACGCCTAACGAGTCTGCAGCGTCGAAGACCGGCTCTTTGTCTTCCTGCATGTCCTTCGAATACGCGAGGGGAAGGCCCTTCATAACCGTCATCAGACCAATCATTGATCCCATGATTCGACCGACTTTTGCACGGCAAAGCTCGGCGGCGTCCGGGTTCCTCTTTTGCGGCATGATGGACGAGCCAGTCGTAAATTTATCCGACAGGCGAACGAAGTTGAATTGTGCCGACGACCAGATGACTAATTCTTCGGACAAACGGCTCAAGTGAGTTGCACAGATCGAGGCGGTGCTCATGAACTCCAATGCGAAATCCCGATCAGACACGGCATCAAGAGAGTTCGCGGTCGGCGCGTCAAAGCCAAGCGACTTTGCCGTCATCTCGCGGTCAATTGGAAATCCGGTCCCGGCAAGCGCCGCCGAGCCAAGCGGCGACTCGTTCATCCGCGCCCGCGCATCCTTGAACCGCGACCGATCCCGGCCAAACATTTCGACATAAGCCATCATATGATGACCCCACGTGACCGGCTGGGCCGTTTGCAGGTGCGTAAATCCCGGCATGACCAAATCAGCGCCCTGCTCTGCTTGATCCAAAAACGCGCCGATAAGCTCTGCTAAGGCCGCATCTACATCGTCCAATCTATCGCGCACCCACAGCTTGAAATCGGTCGCGACTTGATCGTTTCGGGACCGTGCGGTGTGCAATCGTCCCGCCGCATCGCCAATTTTCTCACGTAAGCGCGACTCAATATTCATGTGAATATCTTCGAGCGCGCGCGAGAAAGGGAAGGTTCCGGCATCAACTTCGGCCTTAATCTCGTCAAGTCCTCGTGAGATAACGTCCACATCGGCTTGTGATAAGATGCCCGAAACCCCAAGCATATTAGCATGAGCTTTAGAACCGCGAATATCCTGATCAGCGAGTCGTTGGTCAAAACCAATCGAGGCGTTGATTTCCTCCATAATCGCGTCGGGGGCCATCGCAAAACGCCCTCCCCACATGGAATTTGCCGTTTTTTCGTTATCTTTTGCCATCTTGCCGAACCTTCGAGGAGCCTAAGCCGATGAGATCCAAGTTTACGTCCCTGATCACCGCCTTCGCGGTTCTATACGGTGCAGAGGCCCTCGCCGACAACACTTCTCCTTCGATGCTGTCCGAAGAAGACCGCAGTAAGCTGGAAAAGCTTATGCCGGAAGATTTTAACAAATTCATGTTGCATGACGAACCCCGGCCTTTCCGGGATAAAACATTCGTCAACGCCAAGAACGAAGACATCGACCTCCATGAGTTCGACGGCAGCGTGACGCTCGTGAACTTCTGGGCGACGTGGTGCCCGCCATGCCTGAAAGAGTTGCCGGGGATGGATAAGCTGCAAACAGAGCTTGCGGACGATGGGTTAGACGTTGTCGCCATCTCACTCGATCATGGCGGCATCAAAAAAGCGCGCGGTTTCTGGAAACGAGCCGACATGCAAATGGGCCTCTACGCGGACCCAGATAAAGATCTCGCCTTGCAAATGGGTGTTCTCGGCCTGCCTGTCACAGCAATCCTTGGACCAGATGGACGTGAGATTGGGCGCCTTGTCGGCGAAGCTGAATGGGACACCGAAGCCGTTCAAGAGATGCTCCGCTTCCTGATCGAAGCGACGGATGTCAGCGATCCTGACCGAAAGGAAGCATCCGCACCAGAACATAATCGCGCAGGATGAAATGATGCTTGATTGCGGCGGCGACGTGCAAAACGAGCAACGCCGCCAGAGCATATCCGATATATTGGTGGATCACCTTAAGCTGCTTCGTCAGAGCGGCATCGCCCTTGGCAATCGGATCGGGCATTTCAAATAATCCGAACACCATATTCGGAATATAAATATATGAATCAGGATCGTTGAACGGCGATGCACTCGCCATCAACCATCCCGTCAATGGCAGTGCAAACATCAGAACATACATGCCGACACGCGTGACGCGCGACACAATCCGTTCCCAAGCGTGCGGGGATTCTGGCGAAGACGGCCCCGCAGGCGCGATCCAGCGCCACACCAAGCGAAGACACGCCAGAACGAAAACAACGAAGCCGAACGATTTATGGATTTGGGTCAGCTCGAATCTCTCCAACCCCACTTCAAGCTTCGTCATATAAGTTCCCAAAGCGAGCAACCCTATAATCAGAACAGCCATGCCCCAATGCAATAGTTTTGTCGGCCAACCCCAACTCGTGCTCGTATCTCGAAAACCCATCCAGACTCCCAGAGCGACCGGCCAGAATTATTCGATACGGTCGCTCACTTAATTCGCTTGGCTCAACGTTGAAGTGTCGCGATCAAATCAAACCCTATTTTCACTCTTTCGTCGATTCCAACGATTGATTCAAGCACCGCATCTCGCAACTTGAAATCTGTCCGATCAATTTCCAACGCACCCATTGCGCGGGCGGTTTTCCCATTTACGGTCCAACTCACCATGAGCTCGACGGGCATTTCAATCGTTTTTATTCGAAGAACACCGTTGGCAACAAATTTTCCGCCTTCGGTGGGTTTTAGGTCTGTCAGGCTAAAATCTGCTCTGGGAAATTCTTCGCTATGAAACCAAGGTAAAGTGAGGAGTACACCTTCCCGCATCGAATCATTCAAATTGATGCTTGATGTCAGGACAGAAAATGTCGCTGTCGCGTCGTCGGGCATATCAGGGTCAAAAGCAATCGACGCCTCGAAAGCATCGAAAGCCCCGGATTTGGGCTTTCCGCTTTCAATATACTCGAACGAAACAGAACTTTTTTCCTTATCGACAATCCAAACCGGAAGGCTCGCCGCATTGAGGGAGGAAATAAATCCGATCAATGCAACTGCTGAAACCGCAAACTGCCTCATTTATCTTTGACGATCTCTAGATCGACCCGTACTGGAATTTCATTACCGATGGCACCTGCGCCATACGAAATGCCGTAATCTGTTCGGTCGATTGTTCCTTCCGCAATAAATCCTGCCGTCAGCGGCTTATTGCCAAAAGGCGACGGCGCCAGCTTTCTCATCGTGACATCGAAAGTCTCTTCTTGAGTCTTTCCGTTGAGGGTCAGATCACCAAGCATTTTCGCCGTATCATCGCCTGTGACTTGAATTTCCTTCGAAACAAAAACGATTGTCGGATATTTATCGACGTTTAGAAAGTCTGCACCGCGAACGTGCTCGTCCCTTTTCGCCCATCCGGTATCAATGCTTGGCGTGTCGACTGTGAACGTCACAGAAGAATTTGAAGGATCGTCCGTGTCGAAGTCGATTTCAGCGTCAAATTCGGAGAACCGTCCATGCGTGATTGAAAACCCCAGATGATCAATCGTGAAGGTAATCGACGCATGAGATTTATCGAGCGTGAAAGGCTCAGCAAATGCGGCTGGTGCAGCCAGTGATAATGTTAACGCTGCGACAACAGAGGATAAGGAAAATCGCATGGCAAACTCCAAGAGTTAAGCGAGGACACATGACCCGTCCGGTTACTGCGATCACGTAAGCGCACCGGGTCAAATGTCGAGACTCAAACGCGAAATTCTCTGTATTGTGAGTTAGGGTGAGCGGGAACTCAGCGCGTCGCGACGGGCGTTTCACCGCGATAATCGTAAAAACCTCGACCCGCTTTTCGGCCTAGCCACCCGGCTTCAACATACTTCACTAAAAGCGGACAAGGGCGATACTTTGTATCCGCCAATCCATCATGCAGCACATTCATGATCGCCAAACAGGTATCCAGACCAATGAAATCCGCAAGCTCAAGCGGTCCCATTGGGTGGTTCGCTCCCAACTTCATGGCTTTATCAATGCTTTCAACAGTCCCTACACCTTCGTAGAGCGTGTAGACCGCCTCGTTGATCATCGGCACCAGCACGCGGTTTACGATAAAGGCTGGGAAATCTTCTGCGCTTGCCGCTTCTTTGCCCAGCGATGCCACCACATTTTTGAGCGTGGCATAGGTCGCCTCATCCGTTGCGATACCTCGGATTAACTCTACCAGCCGCATCACCGGCACCGGATTCATGAAATGAAGGCCCATGAATTTTTCTGGTCGATCCGTGGACGACGCCAGTCGCGTGATCGAAATCGACGAGGTATTCGATGTCAGGATCGCGCGCTCTGGAACAATCGGTAAAAGGTCCGCAAAAATCTTTTTCTTGAGCGTTTCAACTTCCGCAGCGGCCTCAACAACAAGATCGACCTCGCCAAACGGATCAAGTGTCGTCGAACACGCGATCCGAGCAATTGCGGCCTCAGCTTCTTCTTCCGAGATCATATCTTTACGGATTTGACGTCCAAGGTTGCCACGGATTGTTTCAATCGCCGCATCAAGCGCAGATTGTTCGAGGTCCGATAGGACAACGTCGTAACCTGTCAGCGCGAAGACATGCGCGATGCCATTTCCCATTTGTCCAGCGCCAATCACGCCGACTTTGCGAATTTCGGGGACAAGGCTGCTCATGAAGGCTCCGGAAAATGGTGCAGTGCAAGATTCCGATATAAGCGTGCTATGCTGTCGCTGGCAAGAGAGCCTTTTTTCAACGGGAATAATTGACTTTAACAACCGCCAAAATTTCGATGCGAACCGACTTGTTAAGCGGTAAGGTCAGGCAAAATTCGGGGGGAATTCAATGGCCAAACGCTTCAACCGCATCTTGTTGACTGGGGCTGCCGGAAACTTGGGCAAGGTGCTACGCGAGTCGCTGCCATCTCATTGCGAGCATTTGCGGATTTCCGACAAAGACCCGATGGAACACGTCGCACCCCATGAGGAAGCAATTATCTGCGACCTCGCTGACGCGGACGCTGCGATGGATTTGACCCGTGATGTCGACATGATCGTCCATATGGGCGGAAAAAGTATCGAAGGATCATGGGAAAACGTCCTCAACTCAAACATCATTGGCTTTTACAACATCTATGAAGGGTGCCGGAAGAACGGCGTCAAACGCCTGATTTGGGGATCATCTAATCACGCCATCGGATTCTATCCGCGGACCCAAGTGATTGATGCGTCTGTTTACCCCCGCCCTGATACGAATTACGGCGTATCCAAAGTCTTCGGTGAGGCGGTTGCGCAGTATTACTGGGACAAATACCATTTCGAAAGCGTGTCAATCCGCATTGGTTCGTGTTTTCCCGAACCCCGTGATCGTCGGATGCTGGCGACATGGATAAGCCACCGCGACTATCAGCACCTCATCGACCGATGCCTTATCTCGCCTCGTGTCGAGCATACGATTGTCTATGGCGTTTCGGATAACAACGAAAAGCTATGGGACAATACATTAGCATCGCATCTGGGCTATCGACCTCAGGACAACGCAGAGGATTTCCGCGCAAAGGTCGAAGCGGCTTCCGAGCAAAGGGGAATTGATGATCCGATGTTCAAATATGACGGCGGCGGATTTGCCGGACAGCCGCACTTTGACGACAAAGGCGAATGATGCGCGTTTATACTCTCAAGAACTGCGATACCTGCAAAAAGGCGCTGAAATGGTTGGCGGCCGAGGGGATCGTTTTTGAAAACCACGACATTCGCGCGGATGGCACCGAGGCCAGTTGGGTAACGCCCATCGTCGAGGCGCTCGGCTGGGAAGTCGCACTTAACCGCCGTAGCACGACATGGCGGAATCTCGACGACGGCCAAAAAGCAGATATCACCAACGAAAAGGCAGTACCCTTAATCGTCGAGCACCCAACGCTCATGAAGCGCCCAGTGTTCGTTCAGGGGAGCACCGTGATCTGCGGATTCGACGCGAAATCGCAGGCCAGAGTAAAAGATTTAGAATAAAATCGGCAGCTTCGATCAAACGATTTTGATCTTTTTCTTAGTGCTGAACTCACCGTCATTGTCGGTTTTCCAAAGGAAAGACACGGTGCCGGCTTCCGGCACTTTCAGGGTAAATTCGATATAGGGGTTTCGCGACAGCGCCGAGACGACCTCAACCTCAAAAAATTTCTCACCATTAAAGCTGGCGGAGAAATAGTTCATCAAATCGCGTGGGATTAACTCACCGGTTTTAGCATCTTTGCGATGACCCGTTTCCATAGGATGTGACAAAAGCGTTTTGATGGTGACGACCTCACCAACCTTCGCCTTCTTCGGAACTTTTACGCGCGGTCGAATTTTGGCCATCTGATTACCCCCCACACCCGCCGATGGTCACTTTTATCTCGTGAGTGGCGCGGTAGATTGACCCGTCTTTCATCCGCGCGAGCGCAAAGATCTTTTGCGACTTTGCAAGACGGATACGGGTCGACGCCCGCGCCTCGCCCGATAACGCGCTGAACTTGAAGGTTCCAACGGTTGGATCAGGATTTTCATCCGCGAGGATCAAAATTTCTTCGGCGAAGTCATCGCCTTCCATCGCGCTATCTACTGAGACTTCGATTGGCACCGAATGACCGTCTTCCGCAATCTCCGGCGCATCAATAATAATCTTGCCGCTATCAACATCAGCATCACCAACGAAAGCGGAAATAGCCTTTTCAGTGTCCAATTCGCGAGCGAAAGTAGAAAGGCCAAAAGAGACGCTTGCGCCCCCTACGACACCAAAGATAAGCGCATCTCGCCGCGTGATCTGAAATGACATCTGATCCTCGTTTCGTCGCAGCCCTATAGAAACAGCGTGAAAATAAACAGATATTCCCATTTTGTGAAATGCAAAATGATGTGAGCACCTTACTCCGTAGCGTATAATAATATTCTTTGAGATCATTTAGAGGCGCAGATGCCCCGGATTGCCATTGCAGGGTTTCAGCACGAGACGAATACCTTTGGCGTCACGCAGGCGGGATTCCACGAATTCGAAATCGCGGATTCTTGGCCAAAAATGCTCAAGGGCGACGATCTAATCTCCGGTACTGCGGGACTAAATCTTCCGATCACCGGGTTTATAGATGCAGCCTTGAAACAGCCTTCAGTCGAATTGTGTCCGATTCTGTGGTGCGCCGCCGAACCGTCGGCGCATGTTACCGACGGCGCATACGAGCGTATCTCCTCGCTAATCCTCGACGGTATCCGGGGCGCAGCCCAGATTGATGGGCTATACCTTGATCTTCATGGCGCGATGGTGACTGAAACCTTTGACGATGGCGAGGGAGAGCTGCTGCGCCGACTCCGCGCTGTGCTCGGTGAAAATTTTCCGATTGCGATCAGCCTTGACCTTCATGCCAACATCACTCCGCGGATGGTCAATCTCGCGACGAGTATCGCGTTATACCGGACCTATCCGCACCTTGATATGGCGGAGACAGGCGCACGTTGCTTGCCTCACCTGCTGGCCCAAATTGACGGAGCGCGTCCTGCAAAGGCGTTTCGGCAAGTGCCGTATCTCATTCCGCTATCCGCGCAATATACTGGTGCCCCGCCTTGCCAGTCGCTTTATGCGGCGCTGGAAGACATCGACTCGGCAATAGGTTGCTGGGCAGACATCGCCCTCGGATTCACGGCCTCAGACATCCAAGACACAGGCCCGTCCATCGTCGCCTTTGCGCCAACGCAAGCTGAAGCAGAAGTCTTGGCCGACGATCTGCTGAGCATGTTTCTGCGCGCCGAAGACACGTTCGACTGCCGCTTGATGACGCCCGCTGAGGCCGTCCGGGTTGCGATAGCAGCAGAGGAAAATCGTCCCATCATACTGGCCGATGTTCAGGACAATCCGGGCGCTGGCGCAACGTCTGATACGACCGGTCTTTTATCCGCGCTGGTCGACGAGCACGCAAAGGGTGCCATTCTCGGTCTCATCCACGACCCTGAAATCGCCGCCGAAGCGCATCGGCACGGTATCGGCAAAACCATCGAGGGAATGTTGGGCGGGAAATCGGGTTTGCCTGATCAAAGGCCGTTCGAGGGACGATTTATTGTGGAAACGCTCAGCGATGGAGTTTGCGAATATATCGGACAAATGTACGGCGGCGGCACCGCCATTCTCGGTCCCAGCGCCCTCCTACGGGTCGACGTCGCAGAGACCGACATACGCGTCGTCGTAACCAGCGCCCGCAGTCAGTGCTTAGACCTCGGACTATTCACGCATTTCGGATTAAAACCAAAGGACGCAAAAATTATCTGCGTCAAAAGCACGGTTCATTATCGAGCAGATTTTGACCCTATCGCAGCAACGGTCATATCCGTCGCAGCGCCCGGCGCATTTCCCTGCGAACTAGAGACGATCCCTTATCAGAACTTGCGAAACGGCGTCCGCCTCGGTCCTCGTGGTCGACCCTTCGTTCATCCCGGCCTCACCAACGAAAACGTCTCTACCACCGTAGAGTAATCGTGATACCCAAGCCGCGCGAGCGGGTTATAACTCGTCACATCCAGTTTTCCGTCTTTAATGGCGCTATCGGCGATGTGGACTCCAATGACCTCGCCATAGATCACCGTATACCCCGGCTGGCCATTCGGACCCGGTAGATCAAGAGAGTCGTGTAGCTTGCACTCCATCGCCACCGGGGCATCAGCAATGCGAGCCGGTTTAACCAGAGACGATGGCGCTTTGGTCAAACCGGCTGCTTCGAACTCATCCACGGCGGCAGGATACCCACCGGACGAAGTATTCATGGCATCCTTCATCGCGTCCGCAACGACGTGAATAACGAACTCCTTTGTCGCAAGGCAATTCGCCCGCGTATCTTTGTTCAATGACGGCGTCGGCGGCGCGCAAGAAAACATCACAATCGGCGGCACATCGCTCACGCCATTGAAGAAACTAAACGGCGCGAGGTTTGGGACTCCATCTTCGCTAAGCGTCGAAACCCACGCGATAGGGCGCGGCGCGACGATGGCTTTGAAAGGATTATGCGGCAAGCCGTGACCGTCTTTGGGTTCGTAGAACACTATTCTTTTTCCTCTTTTACGACGCCATAAACGCTCGAAAATAATGGAACTTTAGCGCAATCTAACTGAACAATGCCGAATGTTCTTCGCGCAAAACATTCTTTTGCACCTTGCCCATCGTATTGCGTGGCAATGTATCCACAAAAAAGACGCGCTTGGGCTGTTTGAACTTCGCGAGCTTATCAGACAGGGCATCAAGGATTGCGGCCTCGTCGATCCCTTCGCCGACAACCACGGCGACGACGCCCTCGCCAAAATCAGGATGCGGCACACCAACAACCGCTGATTCATCGACGCCGGACAGATCATCAATCGCGCTTTCAACTTCCTTGGGATAGACGTTGAACCCTCCGGTTATGATCAGGTCTTTGCCTCGCCCGACGATGACAACATAACCGTCCTCATCGACCATACCGAGATCACCCGTGATGAAATAGCCGTCCTCGCGCATCTCTTCTTTTGTTTTCTCCGGCATCCGCCAATATCCTTGGCAGACATTATCCCCCCGCACCTCGATGGTTCCAATCTCGCCTTGTTCGACGGGCGAGGCGTTTTCATCGACGATCCGCAACTCCACATCTGGCAGCGGAAAGCCAACCGTCCCCGCGCGACGCTCACCTTCGTAAGGGTTCGACGTATTCATGTTGGTTTCGGTCATGCCGTAACGTTCGAGAATCCGATGGCCCGTTCTTTCCTCAAACGCACGATGCGTCTCTGCCAGCAAAGGTGCTGAGCCAGACGTGAACAGGCGCATATGTTCGGTTGCTTCTTCGGTAAAGCCATCATGGGTTAACAGGCGCGTATAGAATGTAGGCACACCCATCATCGACGTCGCATTTGGCAAGTGATCAATGATCGTATCTGGATCAAACTTGGGCAGGAAGATCAGCTGCCCCCCAGTTTTCATCACGGTGTTACTCGCGACGAACAGGCCATGCGTATGATAAATCGGCAAGGCGTGGATCAGCCGATCATCCGACGTAAAGCGCCACGCTTCGGCAAGCGTCTCAGCATTCGACAACAAGTTCTTGTGCGACAACATCGCGCCTTTCGACCTGCCCGTCGTTCCCGATGTATACAGGATCGCCGCAAGATCATTCGGGCCGCGCGGAACTGTTGCGAAGCTAGGTGCCTGTGCCTCGGCAGCATCAAAAAAGGTGCCTGCACTGACATCAGGAGAGCGCCAAACCCCAAAGCTATCGAGGTGAATTCGATACTTCTCAGCGATATCGATATAACCGTCGAGCGATTTGGGGTCGCAGAGAAAAAGGCTCGGCTCCGCATCACCAATGAAATAATCGACCTCGGCTGCGGTATAGGCCGTATTGAGCGGCAAGAACACGGCTCCCGCTCTGATCGTCGCCAGATACAGCATCAATGCTTCAAGAGATTTCGGCACCTGCGCCGCAACACGGTCTCCCGGCTTGACACCCTTTGCCGCCAAGGTTGCCGCAAATCTAGCCGTTACATGATCAATATGGCCATAAGTATACCAACGGGTTTTGACATCACCCTCGCCCGGTATCTCCGCGAAGGCACGCTCTGGGTCAGCACCCGCAAGCAATCCATCGTATAGCGTGTTCGTCATCCAACTACCTTGCCCATCGAGACATCTGACAGCCATTTCGCAATCTGTGGGAAAATACACAAGATCAGAATGGCGATTACCATACAGCCGACGTAAGGCAACGAACCGAGCAAGATCGTCTTCAAGCGGATTTCTGGCGCGATACCGTTGATCACATAAAGGTTTAAGCCCACCGGCGGCGAAATCAGACCAATCTCCATATTGATCGTCAAAACCACCGCAAACCAATAAGGTTCAAAATCCGCCGTAATGACAATGGGCAGTGAGATCGGCGCGGCCATCACAATGACGGCTACGGGCGGCAAGAAGAACCTAGCAACCAACAAATACAGATTTACGACCAGCATCAGAACCCAGCGGTTCACGTCAAGCGTCGTTATGCCCTCGGCAATACTTTGCAGGTCAGTCCGATGGCCCCAACGATCAAGAACGCCGCGATTATTCCGCAAAGCGAAGAAAGCCAGCGAACGACACGAAGAAAAATATTGCGCCATCCTTGGCGACCATCAACGCAATGGGTGCGGACATTTAGATTTGTTCCTGACGGGAATGAGCGCGAAACAGACGAAGGCAGCGGAACCCCGCTGCCTTCACTTCACATCAAAATGCGATCACTCAACTTCGAGCACGAGATCGATCAACTTTTGACCTTCAGGGTTTCCTTCAAGGAAATTCTTGTAGGAAGTGTCTTTGGCAAGATCGCGCCACGCATTGAAATCTTCTTCCGTCATATTCGCGATTTCAACGCTGTTTTGCTCGAATATCGCATCGGCGTCTTTACCCTGTTGCAGATAAAAAGATTCTGCGGCGCGGCCTGATGCTTTCAGGGCAGCTTGTTGCGCAGGGTTCAATTCGTCAAACGTCGCTTTGTTCATCAACAATGGCTGATACATGAACCACAAGGCGACATCGGAGGCCGGCGTGTAGCACTTGACCTGCTCGAAAATACGTAAGCTAACGAATCTGGAAGACGAGGTATTCGCACCTTGCAGAACGCCGGTTTGGATCGCGTTATAAAGCTCCAACGAAGCCATCGATGCAATTGACGCATCTGCCCCTGCCAGCATTTGTTCAAACGCCTTACCCGCAGCGCGCATTTGCAAGCCTTTGGCATGTTCAGGTTTTGTGATGCATCCATCTTTGCCGACAAAGCCGCTTACCAGATAGCCATGCAAGAGGGCCATCACATCATCTTCGGCCATTTGCTCTTGCAAGGCTTCCATAAATGGCGAGTAATTCAAGCGTGCAGCGTGGTCATGGTTCTTCACGAGACCCGGCATCAGGGTCATGTTGATAGGCCGGGCGTTGACCCGCAGCATATGCCAACGGAAACACCGTCATATCCAATTAACCGCAGGATAGCGGTTTATACTGCTCGCACGGCTTGAATAAGGACTTCGACGGGTAAATTTCAATCGACAGACCGACATCCGCTGCTTCCACCGCATCCGCAACGATCTGCGCCACTTTGTGCCGAACATCCTTCGTCGACCATTCGTGCGACAAACCCAGTTCTTTCGCATTTGCGGCGGATGAAACAGCCATTGCTGCACAAAGCGCGAGAGCTGAAACCAAACGTAAAACCATTATATTGCTCCCAGATTCACTGCCTTCTATCGGCAGTTTGCTATCGGGCCGTTAGGAACGGTTTATTCTCGAGTCAACGACCATTCCGGGACACCATCAAGGGGGCTAGCGCGAATCTGTCTGACAGCGATAGTGATTGAGAGAAATTACAGGAACGCGCTGCATGATTCAGGTCGACGGAGTCTCAAAGTATTTTGGCGGGATTCATGCCGTCGAAAACTGCACGTTGGAGATTGCGAAAGGCTCGATCACAGGATTAATTGGTCCCAACGGTGCCGGAAAAACAACGCTTTTCAATATCATCGCGGGCCTGCTTCAACCAACTGCGGGTCGGATTACCTTGGACGGCGAAGATATAGCAAACCTGACACCGCACGAACTTTTCCACAAAGGAGTATTGCGAACCTTTCAAATCGCCCATGAATTCTCGACGATGACTGTTCTCGAAAACCTGATGATGGTACCGGGTCAGCAGCATGGGGAAACCTTGATCAACGTCTGGTTTGGGCGTCGAAAAGTCCGCGAGCAAGAACAAGCCATTCGCGCGAAGGCTGAGGACGTCATCGAATTTCTGAAAATCAGCCACTTAACCCATGAACGTGCCGGAAACCTGTCGGGCGGTCAGAAAAAGCTGCTGGAATTGGGCCGCACTATGATGGTCGACGCAAAAGTCGTCTTGCTGGATGAAGTTGGCGCGGGCGTAAATCGCACTCTGCTCGCGGAAATCGGGGATGCGATCATCAAACTCAATCAGGAACGCGGTTATACATTTTGTATGATCGAGCATGATATGGATTTCATTTCCCGGCTTTGCGATCCGGTTATCGTCATGGCGGAGGGAACTGTCCTTGCACAAGGAAGCGCCGCCGATATGCGCGCGAATGATACCGTCATCGAGGCGTATTTGGGGCGCGGCGTTACAAAAAAGCGGGTACTTTCCTGATGTTCCTGAGCGGCAACAACATGACCGGCGGTTATGGCGGTGCAGATATTCTCAAAGACTGCTCCGTTGGCGTCGAGCGTGGAGAAATCGCAGTAATTGTCGGACCGAATGGGGCGGGAAAATCCACAGCGATGAAAGCTCTGCTCGGAATGCTCGACCTGCGCGAAGGCACGATAACGCTCGATGGTAAGGACATTTCATCACTGTCCACCCAAGCACGTATCGCAGAGGGCATCGGTTTTGTGCCGCAAACCGAAAATGTTTTTACCGGCATGACGGTCGAAGAGAATCTGCAAATGGGAGCGTTTCTTCGGAATGATGATTTTTCCGAAACAGTCGAGTTGATCTACAGCCTATTTCCCATCCTCAAAGAAAAGCGGCGGCAGCCTGCTGGCGAATTATCCGGTGGCCAACGACAGCAAGTTGCCGTGGGGCGCGCCATGATGACTCAACCCTCCGTTCTGATGCTGGATGAACCAACCGCAGGAGTATCGCCCATCGTTATGGATGAGTTATTCGACCGCATCATTGAGGTTCGCAATACCGGCGTCGCGGTTTTGATGGTCGAACAGAACGCACGGCAAGCCTTAGAGATTGCCGACCGAGGCTTTGTTCTGGTGACCGGAGAGAACCGGTTTACGAACACAGGCAACGCTTTGCTGAATGATCCAGAAGTCCGCAAGAGTTTTCTAGGGGGATGATGAACACATATGACAAGGTTCCCTCATCGTGACTGAAGTTCTCAACCCTGTCGTTTTGATGATGAACTTCGTTCTCATCCCAGGCCTGACCTACGGCTCTCAACTGGCATTGGGAGCATTGGGGATCACGCTGGTTTTTGGAATTCTCAGGTTTTCGAATTTCGCGCATGGCGACACGATGGCCTTCGGAACGATGATCACAATCCTTGCGACCTGGCTATTGCAAGGATGGGGAGTGAGCCTTGGCCCGTTGCCAACTGCTCTCCTCGCCTTACCAATCGGTATCATCGCAACGGTACTGTTTTTGCTCGCAACAGACCGGCTCGTTTATCGGCATTACCGCAATGTCAAAGCCAAACCGATTACGTTCCTGATGGCCTCGATCGGAGTCATGTTCATGATGAATGGGTTGATCCGTTTCGTAATTGGCCCCGGCGAGCAGAACTTTCTCGACGGCGAGCGGTTTCTTATCAAAGCTCGCGCATTCAAAAAGATGACGGGCCTGGATGAAGGGTTGGCGATCCGCACATCGCAAGTACTGACCGTGGTTGTCGCCATTCTTCTCGTCATTGCTCTATTCTGGTTCCTGCAACGCACGAAAACCGGCAAGGCGATGCGCGCCTATTCCGACAATGAAAATCTCGCGCGGCTGTCTGGCATTGATCCAGAGCGCGTCGTTCGCGTGACATGGATCTTGGCCGCCAGCCTAGCGACGATTGCCGGGGTGCTCTATGGTCTCGACAAAAGTTTCAAGCCCTTTACGTATTTTCAATTGTTGCTACCGATGTTCGCCGCCGCGATTGTGGGCGGCCTTGGCAAACCAATCGGGGCGATTGTGGGCGGATACATCATCGCATTTTCTGAAGTCATGCTGACCTACGCTTACAAGAAAGTCGGCAGATACGTGTTACCAGAAGAGTGGCAACCTGATGGATTGCTCCAATTGCTCTCGACAGATTACAAATTCGCCATCTCGTTTGTCATCCTTGTTCTCGTTCTGCTGATCAAACCAACGGGCATCTTCAAAGGGAAGGTGGTCTGATGCGCGCACTCCTTGCCTTTATTCTTATGGCCGGATTGCTGGCGGCAGTTTGGCACATTCAATCGCCAACGGTTGCCCTTGGGATGCTGAATCTCTGTTTGATCTCCGCTGTGATGGCGCTGGGCGTCAATATCCAGTGGGGCTATGCGGGATTGTTCAACGTCGGGGTCATGGGCTTTGCAGCATTGGGCGGTGTTGCCGCCGTGTTGATCTCAAAGGCACCTGTCGCGGAGGCGTGGAGCGCCGGTGGAGAGGGCGTTGGCCTCATGGCGCTTTGTTTTCTCGGAACGATTTTGATCTGTTTCGTTCTGTATCGAAAACTGCACGGACGTCGTGGGGGACGTTTGCTCGTTTTCCTCGTTGGCTTCGCTGGATACTTTGCGACGCGGCATTTTTACGGTCCTGCCGTCGACTCCATCGAAGCGGTCGATCCGGGCAAGACCGGCTATCTCGGCGGCCTTGGACTGCCCATCTTGTTTTCGTGGATCGTCGGCGGTGCTTTTGCTGCAGGCGCCGCTTGGTTGGTCGGCAAGATCGCACTGGGGCTGCGAGCGGATTACCTCGCCATCGCAACACTGGGAATTTCTGAGATCATCGTGGCCGTTCTCAAAAATGAAGATTGGCTGACGCGAGGTGTCAAAAACGTCACCGGCCTGCCTCGGCCAGTGCCTTACGAAATCGACCTGCAAAGAAGCCTATGGTTCCGTGAGAAAGTCGAGGCATTTGCCGCGGATAAACTTGCTGGGCTCAACAGCGAGGCCCGTGAGGGAGTCTTACAAAGCCTGATCGTCGAATATTCCGGGTTGTTTGTGAAGCTCTGCTACGCGGGGCTATTTGCTTTCGTCTTATTGATCATCCTGACACTTTGTGTGTTGGCGCTGAACTCTCCGTGGGGCCGAATGATCCGCGCGATCCGCGACAACGAAACTGCCGCTGAAGCGATGGGCAAAGATGTCAAAGGCCGGCACTTACAAATCTTCGTTCTCGGTTCTGCTGTCGTCGGAATTGCGGGTGCAATGCTGACCACTTTGGACGGTCAATTCACGCCGGGCACGTATCAACCCTTGCGCTTTACATTTCTGATCTGGGTCATGGTCGTTGTCGGCGGCTCAGGAAATAACCTCGGCGCGGTGATTGGCGGATTTTTCATCTGGTTCCTGTGGGTGGAGGCGGAACCCGCAGGTGTTTGGCTGATCCAAACGCTGACCGCAGGATTAGAAGCCGATAGCGGGCTGCGCCTGCACCTTTTGGACAACGCTCAGCATATGCGGGTATTCGTCATGGGATTGGTGCTATTGCTCGTGATGCGATTTACGCCCGGCGGTATTTTGCCGGAAAAAGTGAAGGCAAAATAACTGTAGCCTTCACAAGCGGGAGCGACGGTCTTGTACGACATTCTGACATTGATCTTACCGCTGTTCGGGTTGATCGTGATTGGCTTTCTCTCAGCGCGCCTCAGCAAGCGCTCTTTGGAGGAGTTGGGTTGGTTAAGCTTCTTCATCATCTACGTTGCCTTGCCCGCCCTCTTTTTCAAATTACTGGCCCAAACCCCGGTTGAGAAGCTGGCAAGTTGGGATTTTATTGGGACAAATATCGGCGTAACCTTCGCGATTTTTCTCCTGACTTTTGCCCTCGGATACATGACCAGCAAGGGCAACATCCCGAACGGAACGATGCAAGGACTCGCAGGTGCCTATGGAAATATAGGTTATATGGGACCAGCCCTCGCAATCCTCGCTTTTGGGGAAGGGGCTGCGGTCCCAGTTGCTCTGATTTTTTGCTTTGAGAACGTGCTCCATTTCGCGAACGCACCAGCGCTGATGGCGGTTGCGGGCGCAAAGAAGGGATCAGTCGCAGCACTGGTTTTCAGCGTCATTCGAAATATCGCCCTGCACCCTTTCATTATTGCAACAGCGGCAGGTGTCGCCGCAGCGTTTTTCCGCTTTTCTACGCCTGCCCCGCTTGAGGGCCTGATTTCTTATCTTGCCCAAGCCGCAGCTCCGTGCGCTTTATTTGCAATGGGTGTAACGTTGGCACGCCGGCCGCTAAAGCGCGTTCCGATGGAGCTTGGCTATATCGTTCCGATCAAACTGATCCTTCATCCGTTCTTGATGTACGTCGCCCTTAGTTACGCGGGGTCGTTTGATCCGATTTGGGTATTTACTGCTGTCCTGATGGCGGCCTTGCCAACCGCAACAAATGTCTTCGTTATTGCCCAGCAATACGGGGTTTGGGTTGAACGCGTCTCAGCGACTATCCTGGTCACAACAAGCCTATCGGTGTTTACGGTCTCCGGCCTGCTTTATGCGATTAAGTCCGGGGCTTTGCCGCCCGACCTCTTCCCGTAGAAACCCATTTTCAACCCGATCACAGTCGCATAAGCTGTACTCCAATGAAAAAATATTTGGGAGAAACAAATGAAACGCGCACTTCTGGCGACCGCTCTGGTCGCGGCCATGACGGCGAATGCCTCCGCCGAGGAAATCAAGTTAGGCCTGATCCTTGGCTTTACCGGACCAATTGAGTCGTTAACGCCGGGAATGGCCGACGGGGCAGAATTAGCTTGGAAAGAAGTCTCCGACTCCGGTTTGCTTTTGGACGGCTCAACGATTGTTTCAGTTCGGGCCGACTCGACGTGTATTGATGCCGCCGCTGCGACAACGGCTGCGGAACGCCTCATCACGGCAGACAAAGTCGTAGCAATTATGGGAGCGGACTGTTCCGGCGTCACAACGGCAATCGCAAACAATGCAGCCATTCCGAATGGCGTGGTGATGGTCTCGCCATCCGCGACTTCACCCGCACTCTCGACCATTGACGACAATGACCATTTCTTCCGGACCGCCCCTTCTGATGCGCGTCAGGGCGAAGTTTTGGCCGATGTTGTGATTGGCAAAGGCATCAAGGAAGTCGCCGTTACTTACACCAACAACGACTACGGCAAGGGTTTGGCCGAGTCGTTCGCAAGCTCTTACGAAAAGGTGGGCGGGGAAATTTCAATCAGTGCCGCACACGAAGACGGCAAAGCCGATTATTCAGCCGAAGTCGCGGCCCTTGACGCAGCAGGCGGAGATGCACTTGTTGTTCTTGGGTATCTCGACCAAGGCGGCAAGGGGATCATTCAAGGCGCGATTGACGCAGGCTCTTACGAGCAGTTCGTGCTGGCTGACGGCATGATTGGTCAATCGTTGATCGACGCAATCGGCGAAGACCTTGAAGGAACGATTGGCACTTTGCCCGGCAGCGAGAGCGACAATGCCACCAACTTTGTCGCCTACGGGAAAAGCGCCGGAGTAGATGTGGACGGACCTTTCCGGCCCGAAAGTTATGATGCCGGAGCGCTGATTGCGCTGGCCATTCAGGCGGCAGGTTCAACAGATCGCGCAGCGGTTCAGGCCGCCATGATCGACGTGGCTAATGCGCCGGGGGTGAAGATTCATGCCGGGCAACTGGATTATGGCTTGTTCCTGCTCAAAAGCGGGGTCGGCATCGACTATGTCGGCGCAACGAATGTCGAATTCCTTGAGAATGGTGACATTCCAGGTTCCTATAAAGAACTTGTGGTTGAAGGCGGCAAGTTCGAAACAGTCACCGTGCGTTAAACCGAGCGAATTTCAGAGACGGCGCGGCCCTGCTTCGGCGGGGCCTTTTCTTATGACATCACCCTTTCTTGAGCGTGTCGTGAAATCCTCGACCAAAAACCGAAGCTGTACTATGGAACACATATGGGTTGGCTGGGCGCTAACTGGAGTATGAAGATATGAGATCTATACGGAGCGTAATCAGAGCGGCAGTTTTTGGACTTGGCATCCTCGCTGTGGCGGCCATCCCGACAAAGAATGCACATGCTGATGGCCGTGGAGCTGTTATCGCTGGCGTCGCCGGTGGGCTGATCCTTGGAACCATCATCGGATCATCATCTCGCGGCGGCTATTATGGCGGCGGTTACCGACAACCTTTCTATGCGCCAAACTACTATGTCGCGCCAAGATTTGGCTTTAGCGGAGGCCGTCATTTTGGCCACCGTAGCTTCCATCATGGACGCGGTTTCTTTGGCGGTAAGCGTTTTCATGGCAGACGTCATTTCAACGGCGGACATCGCTTTCGCGGCGGTCACGGTTTCAAAGGCGGCCGTAACTTCCGTGGTGGACGTAACTTCCGCGGTGGGCGTGGCTTCAATGGTCGGCGTAACTTCCGCGGTGGTCGATCCCGCCGCTAATCTCGTACCAGATTGAATTCTGTTCACCTTTCATGACTGGTATCAGGCCCCGTATCGCCGGGGCCTTTTTTTATTTCGAAGTCGCTCTGGAACTTTCACTGCGGTCGATAGGATAAATCCGAAGGGTCTTCTGCTTCCCTTTTTTGCTGCGCTGCGGTATCTCACCCGCAAAGAAAAGCAGGAGAGACCGCATGAGCGCCATCATCGACATTACAGGCCGCGAAATTCTGGATAGCCGGGGTAATCCAACGGTTGAGGTCGAGGTGTTGCTGGAGGACGGTTCGCTGGGGCGCGCAGCAGTTCCCTCAGGTGCATCCACGGGCGCGCACGAAGCGGTCGAATTGCGCGATGGCGGAGATCGCTACAAAGGAAAAGGCGTCCTGAAAGCCGTTGAAGCCGTTAACTCGGAGATTTTCGATGCGCTCGCTGGAATAGACGCGACAAATCAAACCATGATCGACGCTGCAATGATCGAACTTGATGGCACGCCGAATAAAGGACGCATGGGCGCCAATGCCATCCTCGGCGTATCGATGGCAACGGCGAAAGCGGCGGCAGATAGCGTTGGCCTGCCACTCTACCGCTATATCGGCGGTGTCTCGGCTCATGTCCTGCCATGCCCGATGATGAATATCATCAATGGCGGCGAACATGCCGATAACCCGATTGATATTCAGGAATTCATGATCATGCCGGTCGCTGCGGAAAACATCCGCGAAGCCGTGCGTTGGGGAGCGGAGATCTTCCACACCCTCAAATCCGAACTACGAGCCGCCGGACACAACACGAATGTTGGCGATGAAGGCGGTTTTGCTCCGAATATCGCCTCCACCCGCGATGCGCTCGATTTCATCATGAAGTCAATTGAGAAAGCGGGATATAAACCCGGTGAAGAAGTCGCGCTTGCCCTGGATGCCGCATCAACTGAGTTCTTCTCAGACGGCAAATACCACCTCAAGGGCGAAGATAAAGTGCTGTCTGCCGGCGAGATGGCGGACTACTACGCTGCGCTTTGTGACAGCTATCCCATTATATCCATCGAAGACGGCCTGGCCGAAGACGACTGGGACGGATGGAAAGCGCTGACGGAAAAAATCGGTGATCGGTGTCAGCTTGTCGGCGATGATCTCTTCGTGACCAATCCGACACGCTTGAAAGACGGTATTGACCGCGGGATCGGCAATTCCATTCTGGTAAAGGTCAATCAGATCGGCTCGCTCTCCGAAACGCTGGAAGCGGTCAATATGGCCCACAAAGCCCGCTTTACAGCGGTAATGTCGCACCGTTCCGGCGAAACCGAGGATGCGACCATTGCGGACCTTGCCGTGGCAACGAATTGCGGGCAAATCAAAACTGGATCGCTGGCACGATCGGATCGCCTTGCAAAATATAACCAGTTGATTCGTATTGAGGAAGACTTAGGCCACGCAGCCGTGTACGGTGGAGAAAACCTGAAGGTCCCATGAGGCACGAGATGACGACTGTTCGGAAATTTGGCGGGTTTCTCGTCTCGTTGGCATTGCCAGCAGCTCTGCTCTGCGCGCTGTGGTTTTTCAGCTTGCAAATCTTTACCGGCAATTACGGACGGATCGCGTTGGACCGGACAGAACGTGATCTGGCCGCAAAAGAACGCGAAATCGCATTATTGACCGAGCAAGAGGCCGCGCTGATAAAGCGAAATGCCGGTTTGCGTGCCGAAGGTCTCGACTTAGACCTGTTGGATGTCCGCGCCCGAGATGTGCTGGGTATGATCGGTCAGGACGAAGTCTTCCTGATCGCGAATTAACCTGCGGAATAGGACGTCATGCCCATCATTGCGCTTTTTGTTGCAGCTTTTGCCTGCGCTTTCTTCGTTTTCAAGCGAAGAGGTCAAAAAACGGCTGATTGCATCCACAAAGGCTTCGTCGCCGGGATCGTATCCTGTGTTCTGGTATTTGGCGTGCTGACTGCGGTTTCCTATTTTTGATCCAATCTGACACAAACACAATGTGAACACTGTTTTCGGATGAAATAATTTTCACCGATCAATAAATCTTGTTGTAACTTCAGTTACTTTGAGAGGATTCTTGTAACTGTTTGGCGTTAGTCCGCTTACGTGGAATAATATTCACCGCCAGGGCGCGCCGCATGTTCTGCCGGGATGGTTAGACGAACGAGTAAGCTAGATGATATCACCTCAACTTGCCAAAGGACGCGCCGAATACCGAAAGGCGTTCTGGTCCGCACGCGGTTTATTCATTGTGGCAGGTGTTTTCAGTTGCTTCGTCAACCTTCTGATGCTGACCGGCCCGCTGTTCATGTTACAGGTCTATGACCGCGTGTTGGCCAGCGGTAGTCAGGATACCCTCTGGGTATTGTTTCTACTCGTCGCGGGTCTCTTCGCGGTTATGGGGATTTTGGACTATCTGCGTGGACGCATATTAGCCAATGCCGGAGCACGGTTTCAGGCGATGCTCGACGGGCGGGTATTCGATGGCGTAATGAAACGCGCGCTGAACCCCGCCGAACGCACGCGCCCTGCTGCTGCGATGCGTGATCTAGAGTCGATACAGCAATTCCTGTCAGGGAATGCGCCCTTCGCCTTTTTTGATGCGCCTTGGGTGCCGATTTATCTCGGTGCGATTTTTCTGTTCCACTGGATGCTTGGCGCTTTCGCGCTTGCGGCTGCGATCCTGCTGTTCATCATCGCCCTCTTCAATCAGATGATGACCAAAGAACCGGAGATTGAGTCCCGCATTGCTGCCGCTGAAAGTGAAAAATTCGCCGAGTCGATGCGCCGGGATACGGAAACCGTGCGCGCCCTCGGGATGGGGGCCGCTGCACGGGGACAATGGGGCGAAATGCGCGGCAAAGCGCTAGACGCTCAGATGCAACACAGCACGCGCGCAGGTTTCTTCCAGACCTTTGCGAAAACGTTCCGCTTGTTTTTACAATCGGCCATTCTTGCACTTGGCGCATGGCTCGCTGTGCAACAAGAAATCTCTCCGGGAATGATGATCGCCGGTTCAATCCTGATGGGGCGCGCTCTTGCCCCTGTGGATCAGGCAATTGCCAATTGGCGCGTATTCGTCCGCGCGCGGCGCGGGGCCAAAGCTCTTCAGGAGTTTTTTGCACTAACCCCAATCAGCGAAGCCAAGACGGCTTTGCCAGAACCAAAACCAAAGCTAGAGGTCAACGGCCTCGCCGTAGCCCCTCCCGGAGAACGCACGCCCATCATTCGCGGGGTGTCGTTCAGAGCTGAACCCGGTGAGGCCGTGGGCGTTATCGGACCAAGTGCGAGCGGAAAATCAACTTTGGCCCGTGCTTTGGTTGGCGTATGGCCGCCGATGGCGGGAGAAGTCCGCTTTGACGGGGCAACATTGGACCAATGGGGCGAGGACGAATTGGGGGGTCGGATTGGATATCTCCCCCAAGATGTCGGACTTTTTGCCGGGACGATTGCTCACAACATTGCGCGGTTGTCGCCCGATATGAGCGAAGCAGAAGTCGTTCAGGCGGCACAGCGCGCTGGCGCGCACCGGATGATTATCGGACTGCCTAACGGGTATGACACGCAAATCGGCGAAGGCGGCGGGCAGCTTTCGGGCGGGCAACGTCAGCGCGTTGGTCTGGCACGCGCCCTCTACGGCGATCCGCCTTTATTGATCTTTGATGAGCCGAATGCGAATTTGGATGCGGAAGGTGAAGCCACTCTGGTTCAGGCAATCCGTGATGCAAAAGAACGCGGCTGTGCGGTCATCGTGATGGCGCACCGTCCTAGCGCAATTGCCGCTTGCGATCACTTGCTAGTCATGCGCGATGGACAACAGCAAGCCTTTGGCCCTCGGGATGAAGTCTTGCGCCAGACAACAAAGAACCACGCGCAAGTGACTCCGATCAATCGTGCAGCCAGTGAAGGATTGCCCCAGTGAAGCAAAAACAAGATTTCGCTCACGATCCGTATCGCTGGCGGGCTGGCAAGTATATCCTATCCGGTGTCGTGATCATCGCTGCTTTGTTCGGCGGGCTTGGGTATTGGTCAGTCTCGACAGAAATCAGCGGCGCGGTGGTGGCATCCGGCGAGTTGCGTGTTGAAACCAAGCAAAAGCCGGTCCAGCACGCTGAGGGGGGTGTCGTTGGCGAATTATTCGTCAAAGAAGGTCAAGATGTTGCCGCTGGGCAAACCCTGCTACGCCTTGAACAAATCACCCAAAATGCCACGCGCGCCATTCTTGAAGGTCAGATCGTTGAACTGGCAGCGCGGAAGGCCCGCCTGCTGGCGGAACGAGACAGCGACCGAGAGCTTTCTTTCCCGCCAGATTTGCTGAGCAAGGCAGCGGGTGACGCCGAAATTCGAAAAACGGTGAACGATCAGCGCAGCCTGTTCAGCGCTCGACTTGCTGGCTATCGCCAACAGGCAGCTCAGATGCGCGAACGGGTTGGTCAGATCACGAACGAAATCGAAGGTTCACGGTCCCGATTGATCTCATTCAGCAGCCAACTTCAATCAGTCGAAGGCGAGCGTATTCGGATGAACACGCTTTTGGATCAAGGTCTCACGACAGAAACCCGCTTGCAGGAAATCCTCCGCGAGAAAGCCCGTATCGAAGGCGAAATCGGGGCGTTAAATTCCGAAACCTCTCGCCTATTGGGACAAATTCAGGAAACCCGTCTGGAAATGACGCGCTTGCGTGAAGGCCGCCGCGAAGAAGCCATCGCAGAATTGCGCGAGGTCTTGGGGCAAATGAACGAGATCGAGCAACGAATTGTCGTTGCCGATGAAAGCATCCGCAAGATCGAGTTGAAGTCACCACAAGCGGGCGTCGTCCAAGATCTAGCCGTCTTCGCTGCCGGAGCCGTCGTGGCACCAGGGGAGCCAATTATGATGATCGTCCCAACCAACGACCGTTTGGTTCTGGAGGCCAAGGTTGAACCAACAAATCGCGATCAAGTGGTGCTTGATCGAACGGCTCGTGTGCGCTTTAGCACCTTCAATCAACGCACAACGCCCGAGTTGAATGGCAAAGTCGTCAAAATCTCGCCCGACCGGAAAATCGACGAAATCACGGGTGCGCCGTTCTACGCCGTCGAAGTGCTGCTTCCTGAAAATGAGCGCGCGAAGTTGGGTGAAGAGAACCAACTCGTTCCGGGATTGCCTGCCGAAATATTTATCGAAACGGACAAACGCACCCCGATGAGCTATATGCTTAAGCCGTTGACTGATAATTTCACCAAAGCCTTCCGGGAACAATAATTCATGCGTTCAAGCCGAATAATCCACACCGTCAGTTGTCATGCAGAAGGTGAGGTCGGCGATGTGATTGTAGGCGGCGTTGCGCCTCCACCCGGCGAAACGCTGTGGGAGCAACGCGCATGGATCGCGCAAGACAATACCTTGCGTCAATTTATGCTCAACGAACCACGAGGAGGCGTCTTTCGGCACGTTAATCTTTTGGTTCCACCGAAGAATCCAAACGCTGACGCGGCATGGATTATCATGGAGCCTGAAGATACGCCGCCAATGTCAGGCTCAAATTCTTTATGTGTCGCAACGGTTTTGTTGGAAACCGGAATTCTGCCGATGACAGAACCGGAAACAATCCTAACCCTTGAGGCACCTGCAGGATTAATCCAAGCGCGGGCGACCTGCCGTGACGGACGGGTCGAGCGCGTGAGGATTACCAACGTGCCGTCATTCGCGGATCGACTGGCCGTGCCGCTGGACGTGGCGGGCGTCGGGACGCTGACCGTTGATACCGCTTATGGCGGCGATAGTTTTGTGATTGTTGATGCACCGTCGCTTGGGTTTGACATCGTTCACGATGAGGCGCGGGACATAGCCGAAATGGGTGTGCGGATTACCAAGGCGGCAAACGAACAACTTGGGTTTCACCACCCGGAAAACCCGGACTGGGATCATATCAGCTTTTGCCAGATCGCCGCCCCTGTAATCGAGGTGGGCGGGATCAAAACAGGTCGCAACGCAGTTGTCGTACAGCCGGGAAAGATCGACCGCTCGCCAACCGGAACCGGGTGCTCTGCACGGCTCGCAGTGATGCGCGCAAGGAACGAGATAGAGATCGGCGAAGCCTTTACCGGCGTGTCGATCATCAGCTCGGAATTTCACTGCAAGATCGAAAGTGAGACGACTGTGGGCGGCAAGGCGGCTGTTGTGCCAAGCCTGTCGGGGCGCGGCTTTGTCACCGGCACGCATCAGCATATGCTGGACCCTAACGATCCCTGGCCAAATGGATACCGCCTGTCGGATACGTGGCCAAAGCTGCTTTGACCCAAAAAATGGCTCACTGCATCGCGAGCCAACTTCCAAGATCACTTTAGGATCGTCCTTGGGTTTTCCCAGTGACCTACAGGATCAAATAGCCGACGGGCTTCCAAGTACTGAAATCTTCAAAATCAATCAAAGGTTGATTTTAGAT
>CAZJWF010000020.1:0-36803 GCA_964549375.1 uncultured Neomegalonema sp. | reverse complement strand
GTGGGGGGTGAGTATGGCGGCACAGGAGGAGGCTTTTATCGCTGTGAACAGGGTGCCGGGCGATTCCTCGAAAGAGGTGAGGGCGTCGGCGTCGAGGATGATCGTGCGTTTCCTCGGGCTTGATCCGGCGCCTCCTTTTTCGTCGCCTGAAGCAAGAAAGTCCCCGGTCTTCGTCGGGGACAGAGCCACTTCCACGAGCGCGCGGGTTTCGTCACCAATCCCGCAACCCGGACCGATGACGATTGCATTGATGCGCGGATCTGAGACAATGTCAGCCAGTCCCTCCGGCCCTTTCATCTTTTGCAGCATGATCGCGGTCAGATGCGCGGCGTTCTCCATCAGGGAATTGGGTGGCGAGGCGACGGTGACAAGACCCGCGCCGATGCGGAGTGCACCCCGCGCCGCGAGACGCGCCGCGCCCGTCTTGGCAATGCCACCCGAAACGATGAGCGCATGGCCGTGGGAGTATTTGTGGGTGTGGGACTGCGCTTGAAGCTGCTCGCATCGCACAGTGTCGAAACATGCAAGGCGCACGCTGTCGTTCATAGCCCGATGTCCTTGACGGCCAGATCACCGCAAATCCGTGGTCCAATCGCGAGATAGTGGCCGAGTTTGGGTTTGTGAAAGGTTACTGTCAAAGCTGCCGCGAGAATGAAATCCTGCCTGTCTTCAAGGCCGCTCCAACCGAGCAATCTCCCGCTATCGAGGCATAAACCTGAAGGGCAATCTATCGCGACGATCATAGGGCGATTCCCGTAATCGTCCCCATCGAAGATATCCCAGAGGTGATTGTGAATGCCGCTCTCTGACAACGCTCGTGTCAGGCCGGTCCCGAAAAGGGCATCAATCGTCAAGGTGCTGGAGTGATAGTGTTCTCGCTCGTACTCCTCGAACTTTCCTATCCCTCCCAACTCCAGCCATCGCCGACAATTCTCTGCCGCATCGGGCGGCAGTTTCGTCTCGTCGCCATAGAGAAAGAGCTCAATGGTCCAGCCGCGCTGTTTTAGAAGACGCGCGACGACGAACCCGTCGCCGCCGTTGTTTCCCGGTCCGCAGAGAACCGCGGCACGGCGCTCGCATTCCGCCAACTCAGGTCGCCATTCGAAGATCGCTTCGACCACGCCAGCGCCAGCGCGTTCCATCAATTCGAGGCCGGTGACTTCGCCGCTGTCAATGGCGGCTTGTTCGATGGCGCGCATTTGGGCGGCGGTGAGGAGTTCCATCAGGCTACCTTCCCAATTTCATCACGTGATTGAACTGTAAGATCGTCACTACCCGATTTATTCGGGTAATCGAGAGACGTTAATTCCGGCTGCTCTGGATCATTCACGCGGCGCTTCGCTTGCGCTGGACAAGCCCGACAATGACTCCAACCATTTTTCAATCCGCCATCGCCAACCGATCGGCTAATTCCCGCAACAGCTTTTTTCTGATCGCGCGGGGGAAATCTTTGTAGTCTTTTGCGACTTCGACAAAGGCACCGGGGCCGTGGGCGACGTGGGTGCGGTAATAGTCGGCGATGCCGTCTTCGGAGCCTTCGATGGCCAGACCGTTCACGGTGATCTGAGCCGCATCGAGCCGCGCGTGTATTTCGTGCGGCGCAGCGCCTTCATTGCTGGGACCATCGCCGGAGACGTCAACGACTCGGCGGAGGCAATCGCGGGGGGCGGCCTCGTGCAGATCAACCGCGACGTCCAGCGCATCACCGATGCCAGTCGAGTAGTTGCGGAATGCGCGCGGGATCGCCTCGATTGCTCGGCGCAGCGCCACGACATCGGCGTGCGTATCAGTGGCCGTCCACGGGACCGAAAGCTCTTGTCGTTCAGTGCCGCTCCATTGCACCACCGCCACCAATGCCTGCGCGTTGACGAGGGCTTCGGAGACCACGGGATCGCCCAAGGCATCCGACAGACCGTCCGCCTGTAGCCGATACTCCTTTGCGTCTACGCTGCCGGAGACATCAATTGCCAGTACCAGCGCGACATCGCACGCCATAGCCGGGGTGCAGAAGAGGGCTGTGCCGAAGATGGCTCCGTTAAAGACGCCTTTTTGTCGGGAAAGTCGGGCGATTGTACTTGACATTTGTTCTTTTTATGTTCTAATTGAGTCCTAGTAGTTAGCAGAGGTTAGGACATAACGAATTGCAGATTGAGGAGGGCATTGCAACACAACGGCTGCGGCTGTTTCGCCTTGTGGCGGGACTGTTGATCACAGTTATGTTTGTTGCGGCGGTGCCGTTCTCTTGTGCGTTTCGTGGCTGGATCGCAGGCAATGTGGCGTCTGTGCTGTCGCGTGCCGAATGTGCCGCCCGAAATTTGGTGGTTGCTCAGGCGGGGCTGATGGCTGCGCGGCGGGGCATTCGGGTTTCGCCTGATCAGTTTTTTGCTGCGCTGGGCGCGTCTTGCGACGTGTCTTTTGATCCAGACGAGCAGGTGCCGTCGCTGAAGGCGCTGCGTTTGCGGTTGAAGCGGCTGTGCCGTGTGCTCAATGACCTGCCGCGTTGTGGCGCGCGGTTGCTGCGGCGGTTGATCGGCCCGTGTTCGGATCGTTCAGGTGGTTTGCGCCAGCCTGTTCCTGTGTGCCCGTCGTTTGATGAGGTGCGGGTGGTGCCGGACCGGATCGAGAGGCCGCCTGATAAAATGCGTCGCTTATTTGAGTCTGGCAGCTTACCCCCTCCCTCCCGATGTCGGGCGGGGGGCGTTGGTGGTTGGGGTCTCTCCGTTATCGCCCTGCCATGATCATGGGGTCGAGCGATAACCTGTCGCGATAGGTCGTTGCTTGCTGCGACTCAGCGCGGTCGCTTCGCGACCTCCACTACCAGCTTCCGGTGTTTTCCATGCTTGCCCAAGGTTCTGCTGGGGCCAGCGAGTCTCCGGCTTGGAGCAACTCGATTGAGATGCCGTCCGGGGATTTGACAAAGGCCATGCGGCCATCGCGTGGCGGGCGGTTGATTGTGACCCCGGCATCCATGAGCTTTTGGCACGTCTCGTAGATATTATCGACATTATAGGCGAGGTGCCCGAAGTTGCGTCCGCCTGTGTACTCCTCATCGCTGTCCCAGTTATACGTCAGCTCGATTTCGTTGCCCGGCCCGCCGCCCGGTTCGGATAAAAACACCAGCGTGCAATCTGCCCCGTCCAAATCCTTGCGCCGGGTTTCCTCAAGCCCGAGGAGGGTACAGTAAAATTTCTTGCTCTCTTCGATGTCTCTGACCCGGACCATCGTATGTAAATATTGGATCGCCATCTGCGGACTCCCGTTTTCGGACTTTGTTCGTTAAACACTTCCGCATAGCTAGCCGTTCCTGAGCAAGAGACAACCCAATGAACCTGACTCCCGACCAGCAAGCCGAGATCGAAGCGCAACGCGCGACCCGGACCGAAACCCGCCGAGTCGTCGCGCCGGGGCTGGAGGAGCGGCTTTACGAGGCGATCCCTCTGCTGGATCATGGGTTCGTTCGGGCGATTGACTATATGGGCGACGACGAGGCCATTGTTCAGGCCGCGCGCGTCTCTTATGGCCGAGGCACAAAGGCCGCCCGCAATGATGAAGGGCTGATCCGCTATCTCATGCGGCACTGGCACTCGACGCCGTTCGAGATGTGTGAAATTAAGCTGCACGTGAAATTGCCGATCTTCGTTGCACGCCAATGGATTAGGCACCGCACGGCGAACGTGAATGAATATTCTGCGCGCTACTCCATTCTCGACAAAGAGTATTACGTCCCGGCGCCTGAACAGCTCGCGGCTCAGGCCATCTCAAATCGGCAGGGCCGGGGCGATGTGCTGGAGGGGGATGAAGCCGTACGGGTGCTGGATTTGTTGCGCGGCGATGCTGAGCAAACTTATGGGCACTATGTCGAGATGCTCAACGAGGGGCCGCTGGATGCGGATGGCAAACCGACGGCGCTTGACCCCGCCCGCGATGGGCTGGCACGAGAGCTGGCGCGGATGAACCTAACCCTTGCGACTTATACTCAGTGGTATTGGAAGGTCGATCTGCACAATCTGTTTCACTTCTTGCGCTTGCGGGCCGATGCCCACGCGCAGTATGAAATCCGCGTCTATGCCGATGCGATGGCCGAGTTGACGAAGGCCTGGGTGCCGATGGCGTATCGGGCGTTCGAGGATTACCGCCTTGGGGCGGTTCAACTCTCCGCTCCCGCGCTGGGGGCGCTGAAGCGGATGCTGGCGGGTGATAATGTGGATCAGGCCAATAGCGGTTTATCCGCCGGTGAATGGCGAGAGTTTATGACGGCGATTGGCCGGTAATCTCAACTCTGTTGCGAGCGTCCACCCGTCCCGAAAGGGAGCGTATAAACCACCCAGAACAGAGCGGCCGCGATCAAGGCCGGACTCGGGCCAACCTTGCCGTTGATGATGCTCAGAAATTGCAATGCGAGCCCGAGCGCGAGAACGGCGACGGGTAGCAAAGGACGCGCGGCGGCCAGTTTGATTTTGCGCTTCTCTGCCTGTGTGAACTGTAATGCGATTCCGCGTGCGCGAACCGCTTTGCAGCGATACTGACCGGGCCAGTTGCCTTCTGCAAAGTGAGAGAGTGCTTTGCTGATCTTGGCGTGGACAGCATCTACATTTTCGACCTGAACCATCCAGTCAATGCACCGAGCTCGCCCGTAGGCGCCCATGCGCGATAGTTCGGCGCGAGGATCAGTATCAGATTGGTCGATTTTGATCAGCCCCGGTTCTTTGGGGTTACTGATACAGTAAATATAACCGGTCATTATCCCCTCCCCAAGTGGCTTTTGCGATCCTTCGAACCATCATGATCGCACAAAGGAATGAGGGGAAAATGAAGTGCGTTGTACGGTTGATTGTACTCAAGATTGCGGTTGGATCAGTCGACGAGGCGGACCAGTTTGTCCGGCGAGTTATCCGACGGGTCCGCGTCAGGCTTGAATCCTTTGAGCAGTTCAGCGACGCCTGAGATACTGCCCACCAGATTGGTCGTCTCTAGGGGCATCATGATCAGTTTTGAGTTATTCGAAGCCGCAATGTCGCGCAGGGATTCAGTGTATTTCTGAGCAATAAAGTATTGCGTTGCGCGAGAGTCTCCTTCGGCGATGGCTTTTGAGACCATTGCTGTGGCGTTGGCTTCTGCTTCTGCTTCGCGTTCGCGCGCTTCGGCCTCCAGAAATGCCGCCTCTTTACGCCCTTCTGCGCGCAGGACGGCGGATTGTTTTGCACCTTCAGCCTCGAAAATATCGGCGCGCTTTTCACGTTCGGCCTTGATTTGCTTCGCCATCGCGGCGGAGACGTCAGCGGGAGGGATCAGGTCGCGAATTTCCACACGGGTCGCTTTGACGCCCCACGGATGGGTTGCTTCATCAATGGCTTGTAGCAGTTTGACGTTGATTTGCTCGCGGTCAGAGAGAACTTCATCAAGGGCCATTGCGCCGATCATACTGCGGATATTGGTGATCGTCAGATTGATGATGGCGCGCTCAAGTTCCAGCACTTCATAGGCGGCGCGGGCGGCGTTTGTGACCTGATAGAATGTCACGGCATCCGCACGGACAATCGCGTTATCCTGAGTAATCACGTCCATTTTGTCGATTTCGAGCAGGCGCTCCATCATATTCACGCGCTGACCGATCCGATCCACAAACGGGATCAGGAAGTGAAGACCTGAGGGCAGAGTGCCGGTATATTTTCCAAATCGCTCAACTGTCCATTGCTCCCCTTGCGGAACGATGGTCACAGCACGATATAAAGCGAAGGCTGCGAGAGCGGTGATAATCAGGGTCGCGGTCAACATAGCGTAACCTCAAGTCTATGGTTAATAACACCTTCCATCAGGCTTGTTAATAAAGGTTATACGCTGTCCACGGATGAATCGCAAATTACTTCAGAATTCCTGCGAGCATTTCGCGCTTAGTTCCGAATCCAGAACGCTTTTTCGGCATAAATCCTGCGGATTCTAAGCCTCGCCGAACAAAGCCAGCGACAGTGTAAGTTGCGAAAGTGGCTTTCGGTGCAGAGGCATTTGCGACGTTGGCCATGACGTCCTCCTGCCACATCGCCGGATTGCGTGAAGGCGCGAAGCCATCCAAAAACCAAGCATCGGCCCTTCCGGGCCAGTTGGGTAGCGTGTCGCGCACATCGCCGGTGACGACGGTTAAGCTGACGGACCCGAAATTGAATGTCCCGCCCTTGGCAGTCCAAACTTCGACAAGCTGTTCGCAAAAAGGAGCGAGTTCTGGCCAGACGCTCAACGCCGCCTCGATCTCCTTCGCGCTGAGAGGATGCAGCTCGAACGAAGTGAAGTTGAGTTGACCCTTAGCTCCAGCGACTTGCCATGCTTGCCAAGTCGTACAGAAATTTAACCCCGTCCCAAAACCGAGTTCGGCAATCTGAAACGCTTCCCGTCCTTGCCAACGGGCGGGAAGATCATTGCCATCCAGAAAGACGTGACGGGTTTCGGCCAACCCATCCGCGCGTGAATAATATGGATCATCGAATTCGGTGGAAACCGGGACGCCGTCTTCCCATCTTAGGTCAGGCATCCGGGGCCTCTTCCGGTTGGTTCAGGCCCAGTTCTTTTTGTAGCTTTTTCGTCAAGTTGAGTGAAACGAGGCGATAACTTTCGTTCAGCGCATCGCGCAACCCGTCATCATCCATTGTCTCGTCGGAGACGCGCTGTATCCACTTCATCCCGCGCGATGCGAGGTAGGGCGCAGGACGACAACCAGGTTCTTCCTTCCAGACTTCGAAGCCGATTTCAGAGACCTTGAAGGTCACGCCGAGCGGCTTGCCATCGTCGCTCCATCCGCCAATCGCAAACACTTTCCCCGCGATCTTCCAAACATGTGCGCCGCCCCACTGAACCACATGTGAGGTGTGGGGTAGAGCGGCGCAGAAAGCGTTGTATTCGTCGAGTGTCATTTGAGGCGATCTGTTCCGCATCGAGAGGGCGCTTGTGGGTGACATGTATCATTCGGATCACGTTTGACGATGCTGATTTTACTCAAAATGCATCCAAATCAATTCGCAACAGCGCGTCAAAATTTTCAAATCTTCAATGAAATCCAGTGAACTATTAAAGCAATGTTTGCGAGGATCATGATGATTAAGACCGTTGTAACTGCTTTGGTTTTTGCGCTGGCTATGTTTGCGCCTCACCTCGCTACAGCTGCTACGCAAGTGAATGTCGATTTCTCTCGTGATACCGGCGTGGCTCCGTTTGATTCAAACGATGCGCCGGGAAATGATAGCGGGATCAATAACTCAATCATCCGAACGAACGACGTCATCAGCTATAAGTTTGAAGTCGTCGTTCAGGGTGGCGATGCAACGAATATCGTCATGCGCCTACAAGTCGCGCCGGGACTTATTTTATCGCTCCCCGCTTTTTGTCGAGATACCGGCGTCTCACCCGTCTCCAGCATATCGGGGTCCACCGCCGCCGGATATTCGGTTGTTTGTAACGTCGGCGACATTAATGACGGATCTCAGGTTCTTTATGCGATGCCGGCGGAGGTCGCGCCAGATCGGCCACATGGCAGCACGGTCTCGATGATAACGGCAAGCATCGAAAGTGACCAAACCGCCCCTCAAGCATTTCCGGGTTCAGTCGATACCGTTTCTGCGGCACCGCAGCTTGATTTGATCAAGAACGGCCATACCCGGTTGATCGGTCGCCGTAGTGGTCCGAATGGGGAAGACGGGGTTGTCTATGTCTTTCCGATAATTGTTACAGCTCTTGGAGGAGCAAAGGGAAACGAGCTGGTCACAGCTCCAATTTCGTTTGCTGATGACTTAACTGGCGTCTCGCCGAATGCGCGGTTGTTTCAAGCCGCACCGGGACAGAGCTGGCCCGGCGCGCTCGCTGATGCTTGCGAACCTAATTATGGAATTTCTCGATTCCACCTGTGGTCGCAGATCCCGCGCGGGAATGTTCGCACGCAAGATGGTGGGCCCGGCGGTCCGGGCGCGGGGATTCTTGAGCGATCGGTTTGGAATTCTGGCGATATTGAATGTTCGGTTCCGTCCACAGGTGGCGGCACGACGACTGTCACAATTACCGGTGCGGATCTGACCGGGACACACCGGCCAACGCGATCAGCGAATGGCGGCGGCCTGCCTGCGAACCGAACGTATCTTGTTGCAGGGAATATGGTTGTTTGGATTCCCTTGCAGGACATCCAAGATGCCGGCGGCACTCTGCCCATCTCGAACAGCTTTAGTGAGCTTGCAGCGGTCAGTATCAGCGGACAGTCAAATGTTGAGCCGGATTTGGCAAACAACACGCGCTCTTTCATTGCTAGAGACGGGGCTGGCGGTCGTTGGTTTTATAACCAAAGAGATTACAATAATTTTGGATTTTTACCGGGGCAAACGTCGCGGCGCTCCGCCGATGGATATGTCTTGCCGGGAATGATTTTCGCGACAAGGCATTACCAATTCAACCGCAGTTGGCTGACGAAAACTGGCTACGATAATTTCGCCTTTTGCACCAGCTTCGATAATACCACCCAACGAATAACGGAAATTACTCCCGGTCAGGGTGCGAGAATGCACTTTAGTGGGACGTATGAAGGCGGGCAGGCACCCTATACGATTGAGTATGGCACTGGCGCGTTCGGTGCCACCGCACATTGCGACGATGGCGACTCTCCAACAGGCTGGACCAGTGACCTTAACTCGGTTCCGGGAGGAGCGGCTGCCGTAACCAAAGTCCGAGCGACGACTCCATACTTCTCTCCTCCGGGGGGCAGCAGTACACAGGTTTTGACAAGCTTGATTGTTCGATACACTGCGCTTGATAATCCCGTCGGAACATTCGTAGCGGAGTGGGGTACGTATAAGTACGATCAGCTTAATGGCGGAAACTGGTTTCATGGCACCCCTTATGACGAAGCGACGGGGTTGGGCAGTTACGGTGATCGGCTTTTCCTGACCAAAGTATCAACAGCGGTCGATAAGGACACTGTCCCCAGCGGTGAAACTCAGGCACTCGCGGGGGACCAACTGAGATTCAAACTACAGCCATCCGCGACGACGCCTGTGACACCGCCCGGTCTGACCGCAGATGTGACGATCACTGATACATTGCCGGAGTGGTTTGACTACATTCTGAGTTCGGCTTCGCCTCCGCCGTCCTCCACAACAGTCAATCCCGACGGGACGACGACGCTGGTTTGGGACTTCCCGAATACACAGATCAACAGTGCGATGGCTCCGATTACCTACGATGTTTTGGTCAAGCCGACGACGCCGGACCAAACGTCGGCGGTGAACCGAGTGGTGGCTTCGTCCCCATCGGATGGGACGGCGGAAAGTGTGCGGTCTGATGACTATGGCGTGCTGATCTTAAACCCTGCTGGTTTTTCGGTGTTCAAAGCGGCGGTGCCGAAATTGGTTGCACCGAATGGAGATTTCGGCTTTGAGCTGACATATGCGAATACCGGAACCACAGATTTTTCCAATGTGGTGATGATTGATGTCCTGCCAAATCTGAATGTCCCGCAAAGCCCGCCAACTGACTTTGACGGGAATGCCGGTTTTGTGTCTGTCACGGGAACGTCGGGCGAAGTCTTCGAGTATACCAAACGTGATCCGACCCAAGTGAGTTCGAATCCGAACGATCCATCGAACCAATCGGGTGGTTCGACACTGTGGTGTTCGGGCTTTACCGGTGGAAACTGTCCTTCGGTTCCAACTGATGTCACCGCCGTTCGTGTGACAGCGCCGCCATTCTTGCAAGGCCAGCCCGCACGAACCATCAAGCTGAACATGACGGCGCAGAGTAATGATGCCTTTAATGTCTACTCAAACCGGTTTACGGCGCAGGCGGCGGGTCTTACGTTTCCAGTAACTTCTCCCGTGGCCAGCTCGCGGGTCCGCACGGCGGATTTGAGCCTTCAGAAAGCTGTTATTGGCCCAGACGCAACAGCAAAAGACATCGTCGATTTCAGTTTGACCGTGACCAATGACGGTCCACACGAGGCCGCGCAAACTCAGGTTTTCGAAAAACTGCCCGCAGGCTATGCGTATCTGGCCGATGACTCTGGGGGGGCATATGATCCTGCATCGGGTCTGTGGACACTTCCGTCACTTTCCGTTGGTGGCAATCGGACGCTGCGCATTCGCGCCCGTGTTCTCGATACCGGTCCGTATTTGAATGTGGCTGAGCTGGTGACGCAGGAACACGCGGACCCGGACTCGCAACCCAATAACCGCGCAACGAATCCGGGAGAGGACGATACGGCGTCGGCGTCGATCTTAGCCTACCTGTCCGGTAATATCTTCCTCGACAATGGGGTTGGCGGCGGGGTTGCTCATGATGGCCTACTGAATGGCGGCGAGCTTCCATCCAATGTCGCCAGCGTGACGATTACCGATGTTGCGAGTGGGACGCCGATCGCAACGACTTCAGTCAATGCGGATGGAACATGGTTTGCCGTTTTGCCGGACGGCTTTCCGGGGCAGCTTAGCCTTACCGTCACGCCGAACCCCGGCTACACGATAATCTCCGAAAGCCTATCGAATTTGCCTGCGGTATCGAATCCCTCAGTTTCTGATGGGTCGTTCTTCTTCACACCCGCCGTCGGTAATTCATACCGGGACATCAATGTGGGGCTTATCGCAGAACCCACGTTGACGCAGGACCAGTCTAGCTCGGTTCAACCGGGGCAAGTGATTGAACTGACGCACCGGTACGAAGCCTCTACCGCGGGTGCTGTCACGTTCTCGCTGGTCAACCCGATTTCGAATCCGTCGGGAGCGTTCAGCAGTGCAATCTTTGCGGATACCAACTGTGACGGCACACCCGATCAGACCGTGACCGCCCCGGCCAATGTTGTTGCTGGGCAAACCATCTGTCTTGTCGTTCGAACGCAGGCGGGGGCGGGCGTTGGCCCCGGCGCGGGGTATTCCTATGACCTTCAGGCGACGACCGTGTTTAGCGGCACCAGCGCGTCTCATGTCGTCAGCAACACGGACTCAATTGGCAGCGGTGGAGCGGGTGGCGGCGAGCTTGTTCTGAAAAAGTTGGTGCGAAATGTCACAAAAAACACGGGCGAGGGCACGGCGAATGCTGGCGATATTGGCGATACGCTGACCTATCGGATTATCTTGTTGAATCCGACGCCGACGCAGTTGACGGATGTCACGGTGAACGACGCCACGCCAGCTTACACGTCGCTGGCAGTCCCCGTTCAAAGCCCCGTGCAACTGTTTCCCGGTTACTCCTGTTCGCTTGCGATCCCCAGCTCCGGCAATGCAGCGGGATATAGCGGGCCAATAGAGTGGGTTTGCCCCGGCGAATTCCCGGCGAATGGCGAAGCCTCGCTCTCCTTTAGTGTGCGGATTGAACCTTAGCGATTGCTCCAAATCGCCCGATTTCGCAGGAGGGGCTAAAATTGCTAATGGTGCGCGCGGGGGCTTTCGCGACAAACTGTTATAGTGTTACAAATAAGAGATGGATAAACGCCCGCCCCTCGCTTTCTCAAGCCATGATCACCGCACCTGTCAACGGACGGCACTGGATTGTGCAGAAGGGCTGCGCCTTACGAAATGGCGGCGGCGGGTTTTGGAGATCCTGCTCGAAAAGCATCGCTCGCTCGGTGCATACGAGATTTTGGAACGGTTGTCGGATGGCGGAGAGAAGCCGCAACCGCCGACGGCCTATCGCGCACTCGATTATTTGGTCGAGCACGGCTTGGCTCATCGAATTGAAAAGATGAATGCCTATGTTGCTTGCGCTCAGCCGGGGGCGTGCGAACGGGCTGGTTTTTTCTTTTGCAAGCTTTGCCGCACCGTCGCTGAGGTGCAATGCGCCGGGGCGGAAGCCGATCTGCTAAGGGCTGCTGAAACATCCGGCTTCTCTGCCGAGCAGACCGTGATTGAGGTCGAAGGCGTTTGTGCCGATTGTCAGGTTGACTTTGATGATCGATGACTTCTTGCTCTATGCCCTTGGTGCTGGGGTAGGGGTAGCGCTGGCGGCTGGTCCATTAGGATGTTTTGTCGTCTGGCGGCGAATGGCTTATTTTGGCGATGCCACGGCTCATGCCGCGATTTTGGGAGTTGCGATTGCGTTGCTGAGCAGCTTGCCAATTTTTCTGGGGGTGTTGATTGCTGCTCTCGCGATGGCGGTTTTCGTGGCAATGCGCCGAGAGAACGGGCTGGCAATGGACACATTGTTGGGGGTCGCAGCTCATTCGGCACTCGCGTTCGGACTGGTGGCGGTTTCACTGCTGCCGGGGCGACCATTGGATTTAGAGGCATATTTGTTCGGCGATATTCTCTCGCTGTCCGTGATGGATTTAAGAGTGATCTGGCTAGGTGTCGCCCTGATCCTTGGGCTTTTGATCTGGCGTTGGAATGCGATGTTGATGGCAACATTGAACTACGATCTGGCCAGTGCAGAGGGATATAGCCCGGACAAAGAACGTTTAATACTGGCTCTGACTTTAGCGGTGCTGGTTGCCGTCGCGATAAAGGTCGTCGGCGCTCTGCTGATCACGGCGATGCTGATAATCCCGGCGGCGACGGCTCGATCTTTGGGGCGAACCCCCGAACACATGGCGATGATCGCGGCTGCATTGGGGGTGCTCGCGGTACTTGGAGGACTGTATCTGTCCATGACCGCCGATACGCCCGCCGGACCAAGTATTGTCGCGGTTGCCGCGGCCTTTTTCGTTGGGTTTCAGTCCTTGCGGGTGCTTCGGTAAAAAAAGCCTTTTTCGATATGGACAAGCCCGTCGCACTGGGCTAACCAACCCGACGTTGCCCGGATAGCTCAGTTGGTAGAGCAGCGGACTGAAAATCCGCGTGTCGGTGGTTCGAGTCCGCCTCCGGGCACCATTTCGTAAATAGCGTCATCGTAAATTTCTGAATATATTCCGAAACTTCCTTGGAGTGGACGGAAAGTGCGTTCCATTGAAGAATGGAGTTTCAAACTCGGATTGTTTGACAGGTGCAGCGGTTCTTCGGTGTAAGTCTGCTTTTGGGCTGTCGTTTTGTTGGGCAATACCGTTGCGGTGCAGTCAGTCCGACGGTCCAATATGGCTAGATTGGAATTTCACCGAGTGCCGCGCCAGAATCGTATGCTGATACCGGCGTCAGGATGACATGTTCGATCCCGTCAGATCGAAAAGGCAGAAAAATGACTTCGTATGAGACGAAGCCGCGCGCGCCCCAGGACAAGCGCTTGTGAACGTAACTGGGTTTGGCCTCTTCGATACAGCGGCCCACACGATTCTTGATATCGAGGTAATTTTCCCGCCTCTCTAAATCGTGCCGCAGCTCTGCCAAGTTCAGGTCTTTGCCGCGATTCAGGTAGTTCGCGGGGTGGGCGCCATATTCGACGTATTCAAAGTCATCCGCCTTCCAGTTTTTGACAACCATTCGACAAATTTTTGGGCGAGCGGTTGGAAAGCTGTCGATATCGAAATCTTGGTATTCAGGCAAACCTTTGCCGCTACGAGGCAGCGCGGCCCATACGTCGTGCAGTTCAAGCAGGTCATTGCAACGCAGGCGATCTCGCGGAACGAAATCTGTCTCCTGATCTAGAACTTCGACGGTGTTTGAGAGCGCGTCGAATCCAGCGAAATCAATCAATGGGCGCATATGATGATCTTTCGTGACGACGAGAACAATCGTTGATGAGGATAGAGTGATGGGCGTTTCGAAAACCTTTCTCGTGTCAGCCGCGATACGCGAAAACGGCGCGTCGCGTTAACTTTTTAGAATGGTTCGCACCGCGTTGCCGGACTAAAAGAGAGCTATCGATTTTGCCGATCCGAAGAATTGGTTCCGCCATTCTGATTGGGGAAAAGCATCATCGAATCTCCGCTAAACCGCGTACTTCTTGAACAAACTCGACGGCTTTTCTTGAATTTGCCGCCCGCAGCGGAAGCTTTGTAATGCGCTGCTGAATTGCGATTGCCCTGCGAGCGCGGGCAGGGCAGATTAAAGCGTATTGTAGTGAAGCCGGACCCCACCCAATGACCCAGACCTCGCCGAACCCTTCCTATCCGCGCACCCGGATGCGCCGCCCTCGCCAAGCACCTTGGTCTCGTGTGATGGTCGAGGAGAGTGTTCTGACGGCGAGTGATTTTATCTGGCCGATTTTTGTGGTTGAGGGTGAAAACCGGACCGAACCGGTGGCGTCGATGCCGGGCGTCGAACGGATGACGATTGATGTCGCTGTGAAGCGGGTGGAAGAGGCTGCGAAACTCGGTGTCCCTTGTGTCGCGCTGTTCCCGAATATCGATTCCAGCCTGAGAACCCCCGATTGTTCTGAAGCGTGGAATCCAGACAATTTGATCTGCCGCGCAACCCGCGCCATTCGAAAGGCCGTGCCTGAGATTGGTGTGATGGAAGATGTTGCGCTCGACCCCTACAACGCGCTCGGCCATGACGGCATCGTCGTCGGAGAGACCATCGTAAATGATGAGAGTGTTGAGGCGCTGATCAAGCAGGCTTTGGTGCAGGCTGACGCCGGGGCAAACATCATCGGCCCTTCCGATATGATGGATGGTAGGATCGGGGCGATCCGGGACGCGTTGGAGGCGGCGGGGCATCAGGATGTCATGCTGCTAAGTTATGCCGCAAAATTTGCATCAGCTTTTTATGGACCGTTCCGTGATGCCGTGGGAGCCTCCGGCAAACTCAAGGGTGATAAAAAGACATATCAGATGAGTCCGATGAACTCCGACGAGGCGCTACGCGAGGTTTCGCTCGATCTGTCCGAAGGGGCGGATATGGTGATGGTCAAGCCGGGAATGCCTTATCTGGATATTTGTCGCCGGGTAAAAGACAGTTTTGCCGTACCGACTTTCGCCTATCAAACGAGCGGTGAATACGCGATGTTGGAGGCGGCGGCGGCGAATGGATGGCTTGACCGGGACAAGGTGATCTTAGAATCTCTATCAGCATTCAAGCGCGCCGGTTGTGATGGAATGCTCAGTTATTATTCGGTCGAGGTTGCTCGGCGTTTAGCGACCGGGTCCGTGGGGTAAGTTTCGCCCGTAGCTCTGGGGAGTGATGCGTGGCGTCTTCTATTGAATCTAAGGCAAAGCTTGCGTGCCTTTATGCCGGGGCGTGCTGGGGTCTGTTCTGGGTTCCTTTGCGCGCATTGGAAGAAACCGGGATGCATCCGCTGTGGACCACAGTGGTCTATTTCCTGATTCCGACACTCTGTTTGTTGCCGATTTTCGTCTGGCGCTGGCGACAGGTTTTGCAGGGCGGTTGGCGGTTTCAAGTGACAGTAATTGCAAGCGGCTTGGCGCTGACCTGCTATTCGGCGTCGATCGTCTATACGGAAGTCGTGCGGGCGATTTTGCTTTTCTATCTGATGCCAATCTGGAGCACGCTGCTGGCGCGGTTTGTACTGGGCGAAGCAATTACGCCGCTACGGATTTTGGCGATTGGCTTGGCTGCGTTCGGGATGTTGACGATCTTTGGATTGGGTCTGACATTTCCTGTGCCTCGCAATGCGGGAGATTGGTTGGGACTCGCCGCTGGGTTCTTTTGGGCGGTGACAATGGTGCGGTTGCGGTGTGATGAGGAACGATCATCCGTCGATTTGACCGTTGGATTTTTTATCTGGTCGCTGATCATTGCTACCGGGACTGCGATGCTGCTCGCGCCACTGTCTGTTCCTTCTGTCGCGCAAACGATGCCGGTACTGCCGTTGTTGTTGATTTTTATGGTGCTGTTCGTCGTACCGGGGACGTATGCCTCTCTGTGGGCCCCCAAGTTTCTCAGTCCCGGTTTAGCCTCGCTGTTGTTGATGACCGAGATCGTGGTCGGGGCAATTTCAGCCGCGCTGCTGTCAGATGAGCCGTTCGGAACGCGCGAGACGATTGGGGTTCTGATGATCGCAGGTGCAAGTCTTGTTGAAACGGTGGGAGCGTTTTTGCCGAAAAAAGCGAGGGGATGAAAATGCCGAGCGATAAGAACTGGCACTAAAAAAAGACCCCGATGCGGGGAGCATCGAGGCGATATAGTTAGAGGTTCAGGTAACAGGGGACTTAGGTTTTTGATGAACGCCCGCTAGTCGGACGCTCTTCGAAGATGCGATGGCTCGTACCTTCATAGGGATAGATCTGCCTGGCTCAGATGTAAGCGTTGAGTTTTCATCTATACTCCAGCCAAGCGTTTACGGCGACATGGAATGAATAGACTATTTTCAGATCACGAAATAGCACTCGGTAAATCAACAAAATCGTCAAAAGCGTGAGGATTATTTCATCCTACCCCTGTGAGTGGAGCGTGGAAATTTGTGAAATTTATGTGTTGGGTGAGGGGAATACGAATTGAATGTCAAATTTTCAAGATGATCAATGTGTAATTATTATCGGACGCATCGTCTCTTTTATTCTCCAATTCCTTCTTCTGCATCCAGAGCAAAGGCTTCGATCAGATGGGCGGCGGCGGTTTGGGCGGCATCGAAGGCACCTTCGATCAAGCCCGGTGAATTGACGGCGGCCTCTGCCACGGAAAAGACGATCCGACCCTCAGCCTGTGGTTCGCGCAGGATGTCCGGGGCTATTTCAGGGTGACGAGGCGGTTCTTCGCGATCAATGTCTGAGCAGATGAATGGATTTTTTGCCCAATCTTCGACGGCAAAATGTGTGGTGTCCTCGGCGTCTTCGCCAAAGCAACGTGCGAGCTGATAGAGAATCTCTTCGAGGAGCAAATCCTCGTCCGCACGATGGTCGGCGGGCCAGCCAACGAACCCAAAGAGGACACCGGGTTTGCCATTGTCTGGACTGAGATCATGGGCCTCGCCAAGTGGGCCGATCTGGCTGGCGATGCGACCAGACAAGTTTTCATTGCGCCAAAACGGTGTGTCATAGACAGCGACGGCTTTGGTTTGGCTTGCCATCCAAGTTGGCGTGGCCTTCATAGCGTGGGTCAGATCATCGGGCAGATCGGGACGCCAATCGATGTCGAGGGCAACGCGCAGCGGCGTGGCGACCACGAGGCGGCGGGCGTTTATCACGTCGTCATCGGTGGCGATCTCTAACCCGCCGGAGATTTGGGTAACGCGGCGAACAGCCGTATTGGGGACGAAGGCATAGTCAGGGATGCGGCTCAACAAAGCGTCGATGATGGCCGATGGACCACCGACAATGCGTTGAATGCCGTGCTGACCGGGCAGCTCGCGCCGAAAGGTTTGCCGCGCCTGCATCTCGATGATGGCTTCGCCACTTTCGAATTGATTGTGAGTATCGAGGCCCAGACGTTCCAGCCAGTTTGCTGCGACGGGCTGAAAGGTTGGCCAAACCCAGCTTGGGCCAAGATCAGCGAGATGCCGGCCGTCTGAATCGCGCAGAGACTTGACCCGGCCTCCGGCGTGGGGGGCGGCCTCCAACACCATGACCGAGAGGCCGACATCGACCAGCAACGCGGCGGTTGTCAGGCCAGAAATGCCTGCGCCGATGATTACGATGTCAACGTCCATAATGTCCTCAGCCGGATTCGGGTTGCCTCTGGCCGCGCATGACGGTTACGTGAAGGCATGGTTAAACAACTTCCGTATCGCACAATTCGAGAAATTTTCACGCGCTTTCGTGCCACAGCCGCAAAGCCGCAGGGTGAATTAGAGCACACAAATGCGTATACGCTGGTCGTGGCTGTCGCCTTGTCTGCCCAGGCTACGGATAAAGGGGTAAACAAGGCGACTCGCGGCTTGTTCAAGGTGGCCGATACGCCGGAAAAGATGCTGGCGCTTGGCGAAGACGGCGTGATCGAGCACATCAAGACGATTGGCCTGTTCCGAAACAAGGCCAAGAACGTCATCAAACTTTCCCAACGTTTGGTAGACGAGTTTGATGGCGAGGTGCCACAATCACGCGCGGCTTTGGAAAGCTTGCCGGGCGTCGGGCGCAAGACTGCGAATGTCGTCCTGAATATGTGGTTCAAGTATCCTGCCCAGGCGGTGGATACGCATATCTTTCGCATTGGCAACCGTACAGGCATCGCGATGGGCAAGGATGTCGTGGCGGTCGAGCGGGCGATTGAGGATCATGTGCCGGTGGATTTTGCCCAACACGCACACCACTGGTTGATCTTGCACGGCCGTTATGTCTGCAAGGCCCGTAAGCCGGAATGTGGCACGTGTTTGATTGCAGACCTGTGCGAATTTGAGGAGAAAACGGGGTGAGCGGTACTGAGATTTCGACCGCTTTGATCGTCGGCGCGGGTGAGGGCCTCTCGGCGTCGCTGGCGCGGCGTTTGCGGGTGGAGGGGTATGCGGTTCATCTCGCGGCTCGAAATGTCGATAAATTGGCGGATTTGGCAGCGGAGACTGATGCGAGTGTTCATTCCTGCGATGCCTCGAACCCATCGCAGGTTAAGGCATTGTTTGAGGCCGTCCCCGGTCCTTTGCAGGTTGTGATCTATAACCCTTCGGCGCGGGTGCGAGGGCCGCTGATTGATCTCGATGTTGAGGCAGTCAAAAAAGCGGTCGAAGTCACTGCTTATGGTGCGTTTTTGGTCGGTCAACAGGCTGCCCGCCGGATGCTGTCCCAAGACCCTCAAGAGGGGTGTCGCGGGACGATCTTGATGACCGGAGCCTCTGCTGGGGTGAAGGGGTTCGCGCAATCGGCTCCTTTTGCGATGGGCAAGTTCGCTCAACGAGGGTTGGCGCAGTCAATGTCGCGAGAGCTGCACCCGCAGGGTGTTCATGTGGCGTGGGTGAATATCGACGGCGGTATCCGCAATGCGAGCCGACCGGAGCGAGTTGAACAAGCGGACAACCCGGATTCAATGCTTGACCCGGATGCAATCGCTGAAATTTATTCAGATTTAATAAGGCAAAATCGCTCAGCATGGTCCGAAGAAATTGCCGTGCGACCTTGGGTGGAAAGGTTTTAAGGATGCGTCGCGTACTATTTGCATTCACATTGGCAGTCACTTTGGGTGCGTGTTCGACTGAGCGACCGGCGGAGAGCGAAGAATTCCGCGCCGCTTTGCCGTCTGAAGCTGTCGAGCGGGAAGATCCGACAACCTCACCGTTTGGTGAAATCGAGTATGATGACCCGGACGGCATTCTGTCTGTTCTCGCCCTGTCAGGTGGCGGGGCGTATGGTGCCTATGGCGTTGGCGTCTTGAGCGGATGGACCGAGTCCGGAGAGCGGCCGGTTTTTGATATCGTGACGGGCGTTTCAACGGGTGCGCTGATCTCGGTTTTCGCATTTTTAGGCGAAGACTATGACGAGTTGCTGCGCGATTTGTACACCAACACGACAAATGCGGATATTTTCATCGACAAAGGGGTCTCGGGCTTATTGACCGACAGCCTCTATGATTACACCCCGCTAAAGAACCAGATTGAGCGCGTGATTACGTATGATGTGCTTGGGCGTATCGCGGACGAACACGCTAAGGGACGTCGGTTATTCGTGGCGACAACGAACCTTGATTCCAGCGAGTTGGTTGTCTGGGATATGGGCGCGATTGCCAGTGGTGGTCGCTCTGACCCGATGTTGCACTTTCAGAAAGTCCTGCGTGCCTCCGCAGCCGTGCCTGTCTTTTTCCAGCCTGTCTACATCAAACCCCAGCGCGGGATTCAACTGCGTCAGGCGCATGTGGATGGCGGCGTAAAAGCGCCGATTTTAGTTGAAGATTTTATGTTCCGCTCAAACGCTGCTGAGAAGCGTTTGTATGTGATCGTGAATGACAGCTTGGTCGAGAGAAGCGCGTCAGCCCCAGTTGAGCCAACCATTCAGAGTATTGCCAGTAAGACGGTGACAGCGCTGCTGCGCTCCTCCGTCGTAGAGGCTCTCTATCGGTCTTATGTGAGGAGTGTCGTCGCTGAGGCTGACTTTTTCTTAGCTTACGTGCCGGATGAGTTTAACGACAGCGTAGGCTCGCTCGATTTTAATCCGGTTGTTATGCAGTCGCTGTTTGAGGCTGGGCGAAACAGTGCGTTGAGTGGATTTGGTTGGAATACGTTGCCGCCGGGGGTTGATCCACTGGAATTGAAAGCCGGAGGCTGAGGCGGATACGAGGGGGTTAGCCCCGTATCCGGATTTTATCGATTCAGTATGTCGGAACCGTCTGGATTGATTCCAGCACTTGCGGCTGAGGTGCCGTGACGAAGGCCGGATTAAAGGTCTCGGTTTGGACCGGAACGACATTTAGCGTCTCGCTGGAGAAGGTCGGCGTTGTATAGGTTTGCGCTGGAGCCGCCTGAATTTGAGCCGGTGCGGTCTGAAATTGAGCCGAATACGTCTCATATGCTCCAACACTTTCGTAAGTTTGATTGCTTGGAGCTGTTTGAACGACTGGCGCCGGAACTGGAGCAGGTGCGATGACCTGCTGCTGTGGCACATATGCTGGGGCTGGCGCAGGAAGAGGTGCGACGGCTTGCTGCGGCGGTGCGTAAGCTGGGGCTACAGTGGTTGCTGGAGCAACCGCTGTCGGAGCGGGGCTTGTCGTTACGGGTGCCGATGGCGCGGTTTGCTGCTGGCCCGGCTGAACCTGATCAGCAGGGATTCGCCGGTAGCGGTAAAAGCGGTTTGGCCCAAATCGCGAGCCGAAGGAGCGTGAGCCGTAGAAGCGCGGTCCATACAAAGAACGTCCATAGTAAGGACGGTGAAAGAACCTCGGCCCGAAGCCAAATCCAAACCCGAAATGCGATCCGCCGTGAAAGCCGCCGTGATGGTGGCGGTGATGATGACGGCCATGTGCTTCGGCTGGTGCAGACGCGGCTGCGACAGTAATGGCAGCAAGGGCGGCGGCAAGGGTATGTTTTAACATGACAATTCCTTTTTTCCGTTCGCGGGTGGGGTCAGGGCATCCCAAGCCATTTCCCAGTGCAAATTCCGCGCAAGTCCCGGCGCGTTCGGGGCAACCGTCATGAATATGGGGACTCCACGGGTAATCTTTCAAGGAAATCAATGACGGGAAAGTGAAGGGGTGTATACAACCCATCTGAAGGCTGACATTTGCGGCTGCCGAGGGTAGTTTGCGTCAACACAGAATCCGGGGAATCGGTCATGAACGAGCAGATCCCGTTTGCAAGCGATACCGAGGCCGCAGTCCGCGCACTGCCCAATAACATTGAGGCTGAACAAGCCGTCTTGGGCGCTTTGTTGGTCAATAATGAAGTGTACGACCGACTTGCGGCGTTTTTGCTGCCGGAGCACTTCTACGATCCGGTTCATGGTCAAATTTATGAAATTGCCGGTCAGCGGATCACAAAAGGTCAAATCGCCTCGCCGATTACATTGAAGCCGGTTTTCGAGGCCGATGAGGGTATTGCTCCGTTGGGCGGAGCGGCCTATTTGCTGCGCCTCGCGGATGCGGCAATTTCTGTCTTTAACGTGCTCGATTATGGCCGTCTCGTCTATGATATGTCGGTCAGGCGCGACTTGATCCGTCTTGGCGAAGATATTGCCGACGGTGCCGGTGATTTTCTGAACGATGCCGATGCCGCTGACCAAATTGCTCAAGCTGAAACGCGGCTTTACTCACTGGCAGAGAAAGGCCGGTTTGAGGGTGGATTTCAGACTTTTGCGCGCTCGGTCAAAACCGCGGTTGAAATGGCAAATGCGGCCTATCAGCGTGATGGTAAGCTGGCAGGGATTTCAACGGGGTTGCGCGATCTGGATACCAAGCTGGGCGGTCTGCATAAATCGGACTTGTTGATCCTCGCGGGACGCCCCTCGATGGGGAAAACGGCGCTGGCTACGAACATCGCTTTCAATGTTGCAAAAGCCTATAAGCAAGGTGAGCGCAGCGACGGGACGTTTGGTACGATTGATGGCGGAGCCGTTGGGTTTTATTCGCTGGAGATGTCTGCGGAGCAACTGGCGACTCGTATCCTCGCCGAACAATGCGAAATTTCTTCCGAGTTGATCCGTAAGGGCGAGCTAGAAGAAACGCAGTTCCAGAAATTTGTTGAGGTCGCGCGGGTTTTGGAAACGAAACCATTGTTCATTGATGACACGCCCGCTTTGTCGATTGGGCAGCTCGCCGCGCGGGCAAGGCGATTAAAGCGCCAACAGGGGTTAGATCTGATCGTCGTCGACTACCTACAACTCGTTTCTGGCGATTCGAGTGAGAACCGCGTGCAGGAAATCTCGGCGATTACGCGGGGTCTGAAGGCCATTGCGAAGGAATTGGATATTCCGGTGATTGCGTTGTCACAGCTTTCGCGCCGGGTCGAAGATCGTGAGGACAAACGGCCTCAACTGTCCGACTTGCGCGAATCCGGGTCGATTGAGCAGGACGCGGATGTCGTCATGTTTGTCTATCGCGAGGAATATTATCTCTCGCGGACCGAACCGCGCGAGGGCACGCAAGAGCATCTGGAATGGCAGCAGGCAATGGATGCCGTCCACAATATCGGTGAAGTTGTGATCGGCAAACAGCGCCACGGCCCCATCGGTATCGAGAAGTTACAGTTTGAGCCACGATTTACCCGATTCAGCGATCTGGCAGATCCAAAGCGTTTTGCTCCCCCTTCTTTTGAGTGATGACGGTCCCATAAACGTCGCGCTCCACGGAATTTCTATGACACAGCCCCTTCTCACCATTGACCTTGGTGCCGTGGTCGCCAATTGGCGCGCGCTTGATGCTATATCCGGAGATGCGGAGACCGGCGTTGCCGTGAAAGCGGATGGATACGGCTGCGGTGCAGACGAGGTCGTGGCGGCGTTGGCCGGAGCCGGATGTCAGACATTTTTTGTTGCGACAGTCGAGGAGGGGGTCACGCTGCGCGCCGCTTTGCCTGCGTCGGCGATCTATATCTTGAATGGCGTTGCGGATCGGCGCGACTCGGCGGCGGCGATTGCGAGTGCTTTGCGTCCTTGCCTGAACCATCTTGACCAGATTGATGCGTGGCACCGCAGCGAGGGCGGGGCTTGTGCGCTGCAACTCGATAGCGGCATGTCGCGGCTGGGCTTGCCGCCTGAGGAATGGGAAAACGTTCCGGGTGGCCTCGATATAAGATTGATGATGTCGCACCTCGCCTGTGCAGATGAGCCAGAACATCCGGCAAATGAGCAACAGCGCGCACGGTTTGAGCGAGGCATTGCAGCCCTGCGTGATCGTGGCTCAAAGGCCCGCGCGAGTCTGGCGGCGACAGGGGGAACCCTGTTGGGTGAGGCATATCATTACGACCTTGTTCGGTGCGGTGTCGGCATCTATGGCGGGCAACCGTTTGGGTCCGCGCAACCAGTTGTTCGTCTTGATACGCCGATCCTGCAAATTCGAGAGATTCCGGTAGGGCAGGGGGTTGGATACGGTTGGTCTTGGACTGCGGAGCGGCCCTCGCGGGTCGGGACATTGCCGCTTGGGTATGCGGACGGCATTCATCGGGCGATGTCGAATGGCGCAACGCTGTATTTCGATGGAAAGCCCGTGCCTTTGATTGGACGGGTGAGTATGGACTTGATCACTGTTGACCTCACCGATCACCCGGCGGCGATGGTCGGAGATACGTTGGAGGTGCTGGGCAAGACCCAAACCGTGGATGATTTGGCACAGGCGGCAGGAACAATCGGCTATGAGATCCTGACGTCGCTTGGCCATCGCTACACAAGGCGCTATACGGACCCGAAGAATTAGTTTTTCAGGAGGCCGCGTGGCCGTTCTCTCCGCTCTGCACGGCTTTGTCGCGGGAATTGGCGCGGCTGTTTTGAGCCTTTGCCAGTCCATCGGGGCCGTGACTTTGTTCACGCTTAAGGGGATTTGGGGGGTGCTGACGCCGCCCTGGTATTTCCGCGAGCTGCTGCGGCAGATCATGAAAATTGGGTATTACTCGCTGCCGGTGGTGGGTTTGACTGCTGTCGCGACGGGCGGGGTGTTAGCGCTGCAAATCTACATCGGCGGATCGCGGTTTAATGCCGAAAGCGTTGTGGCGTCGATTGTGGCCATCGGCATGGTCCGTGAGTTAGGGCCGGTTTTAGGAGGTTTGGTTGTTGCGGGGCGAGTTTCCGCTGCGATTGCTGCCGAAATCGGTACAATGCGCGTCACAGAGCAGATTGATGCGCTGACGACGTTGTCGACCAACCCTTTCAAGTACCTCGTTGCGCCGCGTCTCGTGGCTGGTGTGCTGACGATGCCGATTCTTGTCGCTGTTGCCGATATCATCGGGATCATGGGTGGCTGGATGGTTGGCGTGAACCGGCTTGGGTTTAACAGCGCGACCTACCTGCGAAACACGATGGATTTCCTGACTTTTGGCGACGTAGCCTCTGGTTTGGTGAAGGCCGCAGTATTTGGGTTTATCATCACGCTCATGGGCTGTTTTCACGGGTATAATTCTGGACGCGGCGCACAGGGTGTGGGCCGGGCGACAACCAATGCAGTGGTGTCGGCGATGGTTCTGATCCTCGCCTTTGATTACCTGCTCACCGAACTGTTTTTCTCGACATGAGTACCCCCAAGATCGAGCTTCGCGACGTCTATAAGACCTTTGGGCCAAACCGCGTCTTGCGCGGAGTGAACCTGTCGGTCGCTCCCTCGGAGTCGATGGTGATTATCGGCGGTTCGGGAACGGGTAAGTCGGTGACGATTAAATCCGTGCTGGGATTGGTAAAGCCCGACAAAGGCAGTGTGTTGGTGGACGGCGTCGATGTGCGTAAGCAAAAGCGCGAGCCGCTGCTCGATAAATTCGGGATGTTGTTTCAGGGCGGTGCATTGTTTGACTCGCTGAAGATTTGGGAGAACGTTGCTTTCCGCGTTCTGCGAAGCAATTCGGCTGAGGAGTGCCGCGAGTTAGCAATTGAGAAGCTGCGCCGCGTTGGTCTTGGCCCTGATACCGCTGATCGTTTTCCCGCAGAGTTGTCAGGTGGCATGCAAAAGCGGGTCGGGCTGGCACGCGCGATTGCGACGTCACCTGAGATCATCTTTTTTGACGAGCCGACAACCGGCCTCGATCCGATTATGTCGGATGTGATCAACGATCTGATCCGCGAATTGGTCGTTGAGCTAAAATGTACTGCGATGACGATCACCCACGACATGACCTCTGTGCGAAAGATCGCCGATAAAGTCGCGATGCTGCATGAGGGTGTGATTCAGTGGACAGGACCAATCGGTGAACTGGATACCTGCGGCAATCCTTATGTTGAGCAATTCATTCATGGTCGCGCGGATGGCCCCATCGAGGCGTTGAGGTAGGTAGATGGCCGATTTTTTCGATCTATCGCTGGGCTTTGTCTACATCCAGATCGGAATTTCAGGGGTTGTACTTAGTCTTATTGGCTGCATCGCAAGTTTCATTTGCTGGCTGCTTCGTCGCGCGTTTTTGAAGGCCATTCCAAGTGGGTATGTCGTTCTTGCCATGCCGCCGATGTTGTTGGGGATTATTCCCGGTGTGGAATTTGCTGCCGTACCGCTGGCGTTCCTGATGGCATGCGTCACATGTTTCCTCCATCTTCAACAGCTTAGCGGCGTTGGGAAAAGCAAAATCGATATGTTGATTGGCGGTGCATTGCTGTTGGGTCTGGCCGCTATCTTGCTTTCCTTTGCGCTGGGATCGTTGTCCGGGCAGGAGTAGCGTGCGATGCGGGTAGTTCAGGTCGTCACGGTATTGTTGTTGATTGGATTTCCGATTGCGTGGCTTGCGCCTTTGGCCAAAGCGGGGTTTGCGATGCCGCTGTTTGGTGGATCGGAAATCTCGATTTTGGGCGGTGTCATCGAATTGGCGAAGAGCGACGTCTTTCTCTGCATCATCGTTGGCGTTTTTGCGATTTTGATCCCTTACATCAAAACCATTGTGTTGCTGGGGGCGCAGTTCGGGCAGCTTGGAAATCCAACCTTCTGGCTGAAAGTCCTCACCGCGATGGGTAAGCTGTCGATGGCTGATGTCTTTTTGATCGCAATGTATGTGGTGATGATCAAAGGCATCGGGATCGGAGATATTGTGATCCAATGGGGGCTTTACCTGTTTACGGCGCTGGTGCTTGCGTCGATATGGGCGACTTGGGCAACCGACAGAGCGCTCAAGCGAGAGGTGGCCGCCAATGGCTAAGGCGAGCACACAGTTTGTCTGCCAGTCTTGCGGGACGACTCATCGGAAATGGAATGGTCAATGCGGTGATTGCGGCGGCTGGAATACGCTGGTCGAAGAGAGCGGATTGACGGCCTCTGGTCCGTCATCGAAATCTTTAGGTGCTGCAAGAGGGCGAAAGATTGACTTGTCACCCCTTTCAGGTTCCGAACCTGCGCCCCCTCGGTTATCGAGCGGGATCGCAGAGTTCGACCGCGTCTTGGGCGGGGGATTGGCGCGCGGGGCGGCGATTTTGGTCGGCGGCGATCCGGGTATTGGAAAATCCACGCTACTTTTGCAAGCCGTCGCCGGTTTTGCCGCGCAATCTGCCAAGGCGATCTATGTCTCTGGCGAGGAAGCGCGCGGGCAAATTCGACACCGGGCGGAGCGGTTGGGCCTCGCGGATGCGCCGGTTTTGCTCGCGTCCGAAACCAGCTTGCGGGACATCCTGACGACGCTGGACTCCGAAAAACCCGATTTAGTGGTGATCGATTCGATCCAGACGATGTGGTCGGATGCCGTCGAAAGCGCGCCCGGATCAGTCAGTCAGGTAAGGTCCTGCGCCCATGAACTGACGAGCTTTGCCAAGCGAAATGACGTTGCGGTTTTGCTGGTTGGCCATGTCACGAAGGATGGCCAGATTGCTGGTCCTCGCGTGGTAGAGCATATGGTTGACACCGTGCTCTACTTTGAAGGAGAGCGTGGGCATCAGTTCCGAATCCTTCGCACAGTAAAGAATCGCTTTGGTCCAGCTGATGAGATTGGCGTTTTTGAGATGACGGGTGCCGGTTTGCGCGAGGTCACGAACCCTTCAGCCTTGTTCTTGGGGGATCGGGATGAGCGCGCACCCGGATCAGTTGTTTTTGCCGGAATCGAAGGCACGCGGCCTGTTCTTGTGGAAATTCAAGCCCTTGTTGCGCCATCTTCTTTAGGTACGTCTCGTCGAGCGGTTGTCGGATGGGACACAGGCCGTCTTGCGATGGTTTTGGCGGTGCTGGAAGCACGCTGTGGGCTGGCGCTTGGGGCCTATGATGTCTATTTGAACGTGGCTGGTGGGTTGCGAATAAGTGAGCCGGCGGCTGATCTGGCGGTAGCAGCGGCGCTAATATCAAGCTACAAGGACCACGCCGCGCCGCCGCGTGCGGCAATGTATGGAGAAATTAGTCTCTCAGGGGCGATCCGGCCCGTCGCGCAAGCGGAGGCACGGATGCGGGAGGCGCAAAAGCTCGGTTTTGACACAGTGTTCGCGCCCAAACGGGCTAAAGCCTCGGATGAGGGGAAGGTGGATGCGGGTGTTACTGTCGAGACGTATGACGAACTAAGCGAGCTTGTCTCGAGGTTTGAGTAAGTCGGAGCGGAAGACGAATGGAACTGACCCCAACCATCATTAACGTCGCCGTATTTGGCGTCATCTTGTTGTCGGCGATTTTTGCCTATGCACGCGGGCTTACCCGTGAATCCATGACGATGCTTGTCTGGATAGGTGCTGCAATGGCGGCGCTGAAATTTTACCCGAAAGCGGTTCCCTTCATTCAAGATTTCAGAGACCTCGGTGAATGGACGAAGTGGGCTGCACTGGCTGCGGCCTTCGTGGTCGCCTTGATCATCCTAACGATCATTGGGTCGTTTATTTCGCGGATCATTGCGAATTCCCCGCTGCGATCTATCGACAAGGGATTTGGATTTTTATTCGGTGCGGCGCGAGGTTTGTTGATCCTCGCAGTTTGCTGGATCGGGTATCAGCAGCTTGTTGAACCTGAATATTCCCACCCGGCGATTGACGCCTCGAAAGGGGGACAGTTGGTTCAGGATTCTGCGGCTTATCTGATCGGATGGATTCCGACGGAGATGCCTCCCTTCCTGACCGACGCGTATGAAGACTTTATGGGGCGCGATGTGAACGGTGAGATACAAGACCCGACGCCAGCGCCAGCGCTAGACTCTAACACGACAAATGGCTGAGGAGCCTGCCTGTGACGCCTTGGGATGACGACAAACTTCACGAAGAATGTGGAATCTTTGGCGTCTTCGGCGCAGAAGCGGGTGATGCCTCCGCCTTGGTTGCGCTGGGCCTGCATGCCCTGCAACACCGGGGGCAAGAGGCCGCCGGGATTTGCTCGTATGATACCGACGGTAAGTCGTTTTATACCGAACGCCGCATCGGATTAGTCCGCGATACCTTCACCTCGAAAAAAGTGCTGGAGCGCTTGCCGGGCAATAACGCCATTGGGCACAACCGCTATTCGACTGCTGGTGCAAAGAGCATTACGGCCCTCCGCGATGTTCAACCGATTTTTGCTGAGTTCGAACCGGGTGCCTGTGCCATCGCGCATAATGGCAACATCACCAATGCGACGGTCTTGAAGCATGACTTGGTGCAGCGTGGGTCGATCTTTCAATCCTCGTCGGATACCGAATGTATCGTTCATCTGATGGCGCGATCTGTTCAGCGCGGAATTGTTGAGCGGATGAAGGAAGCCTTGCGCGCCGTTGAAGGCGCATTTTCCATTGTTTCCATGACCCGTACAAAAATGATTGGCGTTCGCGACCCGCGCGGTGTTCGCCCGCTGGTGCTTGGAAAATTTGGCGGGGCCTATGTCCTGTCCTCAGAAACCTGCGCGCTGGATATTATCGGTGCCGAATATGTCCGGGACATCGAACCCGGCGAGATGGTGGTCATCTCGGAAAAAGGGATCGAGAGTGTTCGTCCCTTCGAAAGTAAACCGAGCCGGTTTTGTATCTTTGAATACGTCTATTTTTCGCGCCCCGACAGCCAGCAAGCCGGTCGAAGTGTCTATGACACGCGCCATGACATTGGCGTTGAATTGGCCAAAGAGTCCCCAATCGAAGCTGATATTGTTTGTCCGGTACCGGATAGCGGTACGCCTGCTGCGATTGGTTATGCTCAGGAGAGCGGGATTCCGTTCGCGTTTGGTGTGATCCGCAATCAGTATACAGGCCGAACTTTTATCGAGCCGACCGACCATATCCGTAACCTTGGCGTGAAACTAAAGCTGAACGTTAACCGATCCATCGTGGCCGGTAAGCGGGTCGTGCTGGTGGATGACTCCGTGGTGCGAGGGACGACCTCGATCAAAATCATGCAAATGGTGCGCGATGCAGGGGCAACGGAAGTTCATTTTCGCATCGCCAGCCCACCAACGGCGTGGCCTTGTTTTTACGGTGTCGATACGCCGGAACGGAGCAAATTGCTCGCGTCGACCATGACTCCTGATGAAATGCGCGATCACATTGGCGTGGACAGTTTGGCTTTCGTTTCAAATGATGGTCTTTACCGAGCTTGCGGTGAAACGGGGCGCAGCGAAGCCCGTCCGCAGTTCTGTGACGCTTGTTTTACAGGGCAGTATCCCGTTGAACCGGCAGATGCGATTGAAACTGGCGCGCTGTTGAAAACGGCGGCGGAATGAGTGTTTGGCGTCCGACAATGATCGTTTGCCTGGAAAAATAAACAATTTGTCCTAAAAATCTGGGCTGCCGTAAACTGTCTGAGAGGCATCTGCGGTATTTTGCCACAATGCTTGAGCAGTCCATTCATGAAGTCATCAACGACTCTGTCGACAGGGTATGGCGGCGGATTGTGATGTATTGCGGCGGTTACGGACTCGCCGCCTACTATTATGATTTTACGGTTGCGGTTATTTGTTTTGCAATCAGCCTGGTCGCCGAGATAGTTGACTACACGATCTGCGTGCGATTGCGTCGCATCGACGGGAATGATCAGGCGACACTCATCAAAAAGCGAAACTGGATCATTTTTTCCAGCCTGCTTTGCTCGTCCTCGATAGTGCTCGCCAGTTATCTGATCGCGAGCAGTAATCCGATTGGCTTTCAGCTTTTACCGTTGTTCTTTATTTTCGCCGCCGCGCTTTATGCGGTGATGAATAATCACCAAATTTTCGCCGCGATGACGGTGCGATTGGCGATTTATGGCCTGGCTGCCCTGATTGTTGCGGTGCGCCAACTGGTGATCGACGCGCCGTCTGTCGAGTCGCATCTTTGGGTGCAGTTCGCGATGGTCTTCTTCATCTATTATCTGATCGTCGATTGCGCGATTAACTATCGACGCGCATATGTCGAGCGGATGCGGCAGATTGAGGAGTTGGGTGTTGCCCGGAATCTGGCAGAAACCGCGACGAATAACAAAGACGAAATGGTTTCGGCGTTGGCTCATGATCTGCGGACACCTCTGAATGCAATGCTCGTTTCCGCGCAAATTCTAGAAACGAGCGGATTGAACGAAAAACAGAATGAATACGCGCAGACGGTGGTTGCGTCCGGCTGGTACATGAACCGCTTGTTGTCGGACATCTTGGATGCTGAACAACTTTCATCAGGCCAGATGAGCATCTCTTACGTCGATGCGAACCTTCGGGACATCATTCAAGAATTGTTGACGCTACATTGCAGAGAAGCACAGGCGAAGGGCTTGGCGTTCTCGCATTCGATTGCTTCGGATTTCCCCGAAGCGTTGATGATCGACCCTGTTCGGATCAGACAAGTGCTGAATAACTTGCTGTCGAATGCAGTGAAGTTCACGGTTCAAGGTTCGATCTCAGTCGATGCTCAATTTGATGGTGATTTTGTATCGATCCAAGTGAAAGACACGGGGCCGGGTATTGCACGCGAAAATATCGAGCGATCTTTCGGGCGATTTTCGCAGATTCAAGACTCAGGCGGGATCAATCAGATCAGAGGATCAGGTCTTGGGCTGTGGATTTCCCGCCGTCTCATGCGATTGATGGAGGGGGAGTTGACCGCCGAGAGCGTGGTTGGCGAAGGGTCAATTTTTACGATGCGTTTTTATGCACAGCCGGTTGATTTGCCATTGCAGCAGACCGGCTGAGCACGAGGTCGGAGAAAATCGCGACTTACTGTGTGCGGGTCCAGACTTGCGAGCGGCAGATCAGGCCAAAGGCAACACAGCCGGAAACGCTCAATTGAGTGTCTGAGACCAATTCCATTTTAGAATCATACCATTTCTTGTCATCAGGCGCATAAATTTCGCCGTCATCCCATTTATTCTCGCCGTACTTGTTCATCCCCTTAATGATCGGAATTCCGACGCTGGAGGGGTCTCCGCCTCCGTGGACGTTGGAGATGACGCCACAAGTTTGAGAACCGCAAGGGGCAATGGTTACGGTGATCCATTTGCCCTCGTCGTTTTTCTCAGAGGTCCATACGCCTGAGGCGTCGCCTGCAAAAGCGGGAATCGAGGTCAGAGCAATTAAACTTGCCGCCGCGAGTGTTGAAAATCTCATGACTGATCCTTTCGAAAAAAGCTGACGTCAAGGTCAGTGTTTCCGCGCCAGATGTAAAGATGCCTTTGCGACACCCGAAATGTGGATACTAATACTCCTTTCAGATGAATCGAATGGCAGAAGTTTAATGGGCATCGGTGGCGGCAAGCGCCTAAGCATTCCGCCCCACTTGCTCGGCATTTTCTGCGTGATCGGTGCGATCTCGATTTTTTCCACGCAGGATATGGCGATCAAATGGTTGAGCGGAGGCTATCCGCTGCATCAGATTGTCTTTATCCGAGCTGCGGTCGCGTTGACGGTCACGCTTGTCGTTCTGGTCCCGCTGGAGGGGAACTTTGCGAACTTAAAGAGCAAGAGATGGCGGCTTCATCTGCTGAGAGGAGGTGCGATTGTCATTGGAAATATGTGCTTTTTTGCTGGTTTGGCCTCGTTGCCCTTAGCTGAGGCCGTCGCGATTTTCTTTACGGCACCGCTGATCATCACCGTGCTTGCTGTTCCTTTGCTGGGAGAGAGATTGAGTTGGCGGCGGATGTCTGCGGTGCTCGTCGGATTACTCGGCGCGCTCGTCATTATCCGTCCGGGCGGGGAGACCTTTCAGCATGCGGCGGTCTTGCCGCTGGTCGCGGCAGTTGCGTATTCGTGTATGCAGATGATGACCCGAAAGTTGGGGATGGCTGAAAAGGCTTCGGTCATGGCGTTTTACATTCAGCTTATGTTCTTGTTGGCAAGTTCTGCGTTTTGGTTGGTCGCGGGGGATGGCCGATTTGCCGGTAGTGGGAATCCCTCGACGGAGTTTTTGTTGCGGGCTTGGGTTTGGCCCTCCGGGCAAGATATGGTGATCATGTGTGCCATAGGATTCTTCAATGCTTTCGGAGGGTACTTGATTTCGCAAGGCTATCGCGTGTCGGAGGCGGGGCTGGTCGCGCCGTTCGAATATATCGCGATACCGCTTTCGGTGTTTTGGGGATTGTTTCTGTTCAACGAGAGTCCAGATTTTTGGGCTTGGGTCGGCATTGCATTGGTGTGCGGGGCCGGTCTCTACGTCGCCTTGCGCGAGGGATGGCGGGTCAGGCGATAGCGCGGCGCCGGGCGCGATTGAACACATGGGTCATCAATCCGGCCCCAAAGACGGGCGCGATCAGATTAAGAATCGGGATCGTGACCATGAACGCGAGCAAGGCCCCAGCCGTCCAGATCCCAAGGGATGCACGTCGGCGCAGTTTTTTCACATCGGCAGGCTGCATCTGTCGTAACGCAGCCATCGTGAAATATTCCCGGCCCAGTAAATAGCCGTTCACTAAAGCGGGCAGCGGCGGGAAAATGAAGTAGAATGGAATCAATGGAATGTTGATCAGTAGCGCGAGTCCCGCTGTCTTTGCCGCAATTGCGAGGTCGGCGCTCAAAGGGCGCGTCGTTTGGGGCAGTGCGTCCGGATAATACTTTGCCTCCACGACATCAGCCACCGGGTCGATAAAGAAGCTGACCGCGAGCGCCGCCGCCGGAATGAAGGCAAATAGCAACGCGGTGAAGGTCCCCGCGCCTGCAAGCCATCCGCCTGCGGCACCAATCTCGATACTGGTAAAGGGGATCGTCCATCCGCTGAACCAAGACGAAAGCAAAGCACCGATGGAAAGGCCGAGCACAACCATCGTCGCAAAGGTCGCTAGGATGCCCCTGATCAAGGGAGCGCGCATCGCGCGTTCGGGCATTTGACGCACCGTGCGGAGACTGTCCTGGATAATCATCCTGTGCCCTCCAACAATTCAACAAGGCTGTGCCCCGGTTTACGGATCTGCAATTCCATCCATCCTGCTGGACCCCATCCCAAAGGGGTGATCGCGGGACTGATGGCTTTTTCTAACCGCGCGCGGGCCTTTCCTTTTGGTCCACCTGCGAAATCAACGGCAATTGCGCCGCCCAAATGACGGAGTCGCAGTTGTTTCGGGATTTCGGCGGCTGCGGCGAGATTAACGCGCTGTAACGCATCGCCGCCACGTGCCTGACCGGTATTCACGTCTATCGCGATTAGCGCCGTGGTTGGTTCGATGGTCAGCCATGCGCCCTCGGGTAGATCAACGCGAGGTGAGAGCAGGGCATGAATCTGCGCTTCTATATCCAAGGCTTCGAAATCGTCGTCAATCGGCGCGCTTTCGTAGTGGAGCTCCAGTCGCGTAAGGGCGTCTGGTCCTTCGCGGATCAAACCGACGCCGCGCTGATAAGGCAGCGCCAGCGACTCGGCGATGTCGCGCAGATGATCCGGCAACATGCCCTCGGCTGCTGTACGGATCACATATCCCCCCTTCAATCCATCCAATGCGTCGCGGAGGATGTTGCGTTCTTCCGGGTCAGTAATTTTTTTCGAGACATTGATGCCGGGCTTTTCAGGGGTATGCACGACAAGGCGGTTTTCGATCTGGATGTCTGTTGAAACCCGAGGCGCTTTGTCGCCCTCGGCTTCCCGCCGCACCTGAACCGTTAATATCGCGCCGGGTAAAACCTCTCCGGCATTGGGGAGAAACCCGCGCTCGCCGCCAAGGTCAACAAAGGCCGCGCCCATTGAAGTCATGCGCTCGACAACTTTGGCTCGATAGACCGCGCCCCATTTTGGTCCTGCCTCGCCGGGTCGGTCGATTTCAATGGCCTCTAACTGGCCGCCAACGACATAGGCAGCGCGGCGTAAGTCGCCGGTTCCGTCGACAAGAAACAAGCGGCCTTTCACGTTGTCGGCCATGACCACGAGAGGCCCGCTGCCTCCAGCAATCCTGCCGTTTCGGTCAATGGTAGCCCCACAACATTGCTGTAGCTGCCGCCAATCCACGGGACAAAGCGCGCTGCAATCCCCTGAATCGCGTAGCCGCCAGCCTTCCCGCGCCATTCACTGGTGGTGAGATAAGCGTCGATCTCGGGGTCTGAAAGCCGCTTTAACTTGACCTGCGTTTCGACGACGCGCGACCAAATGCGCTGATCTTCGGTCCGCAATAGCGATAGTGCCGTACTCACACGATGACGTCGACCCGATAGCAGCGAAAGGTGTTTGCGGGCGTCATTTGCGTCGGTTGGTTTGTCGAGAATGCGCCGACCCACCGAAACGACGGTGTCCGCAGCCAACACCAGAGCATTACTATGGCGCGCAGCGACGGCTTTTGCCTTCGTTTCTGCAAGCCGCGCAGCATAAATGCGCGGTAATTCGTCGTTGAGGGGCGTTTCGTCTATATCTGCCGGGTCCACGGTGTCAGGCACGACACCGATCTGAGCCAACAAATCCGCACGGCGCGGGGATGCACTCGCGAGGATCAGAATCGGGCGGCTCACGTCACTTGAAGCGATACGTAATGCGGCCTTTGGTCAGGTCGTAAGGTGTCATTTCGACCGACACTTTGTCACCAGCGAGGACGCGGATACGGTTTTTACGCATTTTGCCCGCTGTGTGAGCAATGATTTCATGCTCATTTTCGAGTTGTACGCGGAAAGTCGCGTTTGGCAGCAGTTCCATAACGGTCCCCGCCATCTCGATAATTTCTTCTTTCGCCATTCAAAATCCTATTATCACCGCCAACACGGGTGTTGCGGTTTGCAGCGCTTTATGTGGCGAATTTCTCTGAAAACGCAAGGGTTCGCATGATATTGGAGGTAAACTTCACGCGCTTACGCCCTCTCGTCCCTTTTCTGTGCGGTAGTATGCCCATAAAATCCGTGCGGCGACAGCGCGCCACGGACTCCACGCTTCGGCCATTGCTGCCATTTCCATACTATTTGGGCGGTTTGTCAGGTCGAATAAACGACGGGCGGCTTCCTGAAGTGCGAGATCTTTCGGTGCAAAAACGTCCGCACGCCCGACGCTGAACATCAAATAGATTTCTGCGGTCCACGGCCCGACGCCTTTGATCGCCGTCAACATCTTCACAGCAGCGTCCACCGGCGCATCGCGGCAAAAATCGAAAGAGAGCGATTGAGACTGCACGGCCTTAGCAATCTCTTTCGCATATTTCACTTTTGGCCGGGACAATCCGCAATCGCGCAATGCTTCGTCGGACATCGCCAAGACGGCGTCCGGTGTCGTCGCGTTTGCCGCCTCAATCCGTTTCCAAATTTCGGCAGCGGCGGCAACGGAAATTTGCTGTCCGACAATTGCCTGAAGCAGTGGTGCGAAGCCTGAGGGCTTTCGGCGCAGTGGAATCGGTCCCGATTTTTCGACAGCGATTCGGAATCGCGGCTCGATTTTTACCAGCGCGGCGACTCCTTCCGTGATGTCGGCGTGATTTTTTATGATGCGCGTTGTTGAATTTTCCATCTCGTTTTATACGCAGCAGATGGTCAATCATGTCGAGCGTTTTGCACCCAGCCCAACGGGCCTTCTTCATCTCGGACATGCGTTCTCTGCGCTCACCGCGTTCGAAGCGGCAAAAAAAGTTGGGGGACGATTTCTTGTTCGGATTGAAGACATCGACGTCACGCGATCACGGCCCGAATATGAGGCTGCGATTTTTGAAGATCTTGCCTGGCTTGGTATCGAGTGGGAGCAACCGGTACTGCGTCAGGTTGATCGTTTCGATGCGTATCGGGTGGCGCTCGATGATCTGAAAGCGCGTGGTTTGATTTATCCATGTTTTTGCACACGCAAAGAAATCAATGCGGCGATGCGTGCGCCCCATCATGATGGCGGCGCAACGGGGCCGGACGGCCCTTCCTATCCGGGAACATGCCGCGCGCTGCCGATAGATGCGCGGAGAATGGATTGTAATTCTTATGCTTTACGGCTTGATATGCGGAAAGCCGTGGCCAGTATTGGCGGTTCAGGAATTGTTAAAAAGCTGTCTTTCAAAGTGTTGGGCAGAGGCCCGAACGGCGAAAAGAAGAAGATAAATCTTAATCCAGATTATCTGATCGAAGCCTGTGGTGACGTGGTGTTGGCGCGAAAAGAGACGCCCGCAAGTTATCATCTATCAGTTGTTCTTGATGATGCTTTCCAACAAATTACTCATGTTACACGGGGCCAAGACTTGTTCGCGGCGACATCTATTCATCGTCTTTTACAAGCGCTATTCGGACGCCCAACTCCGTCCTATCTACACCACCGACTGATCACTGATGCGGATGGAAAACGCCTCGCGAAACGTGATGATGCAAGTTCGATCAGGGCTTTGCGCGAGGATGGTGCGACTGTCAGTGACGTTCGCAGAATGATCGGATTGAATGCGTGATAGGGTCGAGTGAGTTGGAAACGCTGCGCTATCAGCGTGTTCAAGTAATCACACTAAAAACCGAAATTTATTGAATGCGGTTTCAATTCGTTAACTTTTCCATGTAAAGACATTCCCAACCGCAGATGCGGTACGGCCGGGGTGCGTCCTTGGCAGTGTTTAATGGAGAACCCGATGGCTGTTACGAAAAAGACGACAAAGAAACCTGCCGCGAAAAAGACGAGCGCGACGCAAACGGCTGCTGCGAAGAAAGCTGCTGCTGCTAAGAAGGCCGCTGCTGCGAAGAAAGCTGCTGCTGCGAAGAAAGCTGCTGCTGCGAAGAAAGCTGCTGCTGCGAAGAAAGCCG
>CAZJWF010000019.1:0-36885 GCA_964549375.1 uncultured Neomegalonema sp. | reverse complement strand
GCACGACCAGACAACGTGTCGTTCCCGTCATTACCGGTCAGAACGTTTCGACCCCTGTTGCCAGCCAAATTGTCGTTGAAATCGGAACCGGCTAGGTTTTCGATGCTTGTATATCTATCCCCGTCTGCATCGCCGGTGTTGAGCGTCGTATTGTCGAGATCGACCCGAACTCCCGAGCTCGCAGAATCGTACCCTGCCGTGTCGGTTCCGGTGGACCCGGCCAACAAGTCAGCGCCTGCACCTCCCGCCAGATAATCTGACCCGCCCCGTCCATATAGTTGATCATCGCCGTCATCACCGGTCAGACGGTTTCTGCCCTCGGTACCACGCAAACTATCGTCAAAGCTTGAACCGAGCAGGTTCTCGATGGCGGTATATGTGTCGCCCTGCGCATCGCCGATATTGATCGCGGCATCGATCAGGTCAGCGCGCACTCGCGACGCCGAAGATTCATAACTCGCTGTGTCGATCCCGCTCGAGCCAGCCAACATATCCGCGCCGGCCCCTCCTTCAAGAATATCGTCGCCGCCCCGTCCGAAAAGCCGATCATCTCCGACGCCGCCAACCAATTCATTTCGTGCGGAATTGCCGCGCAGATCGTCATCGAAATTTGAACCAGTGAGGTTTTCGATGTTTATGTAACTGTCGCCTGTCGCATCCCCAGTGTTGAGTGTAGTGTTATCCAGATCAGCCAGAACTCTAGCTGTCGCTGATGTGTATCCGGCGGCATCAATTCCGCTCGAACCATTCAGCACATCGGCCCCGCGACCCCCTTCAAGAACGTCGTTGTCGCTGCCGCCATTGAGGTTATCATTTCCCCTGCCGCCGAACAACGTGTCCCGACCGCCCGATCCGTTCAGCGTATCATTGCCCGTGAGGCCGTATATCTGATCATTTCCGCCGAGGCCGGAGATCGTGTCGTTGACCGTTTCAAAGCCATAGAGCACGTCGGCCCCTGAGCTGGCTTCGATAATCGGTAGTCCGATATCTTCCCAGATACCAATATGAACAGGCGTGATGACACCGCGCTGACCGTTCGTTGTCGTCGGATCAAGCAAGTCTTCGCCGACAAGGTGGCTCCCGGTTAGTGCGACATTATTCCCGCCATTTGCGGCCACCGCATTTTCGCCGGTAAAAAAGGTCGTGCCGCCGATGACTTCGGTCATGGTCGATAATGGCGTCGTGAAGTTCGATGCAATGGTCAGTCCGAGAATATGCCCGAATTCGTGCACCATGACTGAAAGAAAATCGAATTCGGAAAAGCCTAAACCTTCAGGATCAGCTTCAAAGGATGTGTCGAAAAAGTAGAAATTCGGGTCTTGCAGGCGGGCGAGATCAATGCGGAGTAATCCGTCAATCGAGCCGGGATTCACGTCGGTATTTCCGGCCAGCTCTTGCGTGACACGCGATTCGAACGTTCCTCCGGTGAATCCGAAAAATTGTGCGCCTGCGGTCGCCAGCGCATTCCCCGGAATGTTGTCGATGGTTAAGGAGATATCAACGACAGCGTTCGGCGCATCAATATAACGGCCCCAAGCCTCGGCAGCGGCGTTAATCGACGCTCTTACCTGATCCAGTCTCGTGGCGGAAAGCCCCGAATTGGCGACGCTGACAGTCTCTATAATATTGATTCCGAACATCGTGATCTCCGATTGGCGCATATGGGCGAAAACAGGATTTCCTGATCGGAAAAGTGTAGTCGCTGTTAGAAGACTCCCGCGGAGGATATTTGTTCCAAATCGTAAAAATTTAATGTCTTCGAGAATGGCTAACCAATTTTGAGTGCCATAAAAGCGACGGTACGGAGACAATGCGGTGGTCTCTTCTTCGGCCTCGAAGCCCTGCATATGATCGGAGCCGGGAGCGTCGATGACATGGCTGATGTGGTTGAAAGGTCCGAATACGCGCCTGAGCCCTTGCCCCGCACGATTTCCCGCGCCATACCCCTCGCAACAGTCCCAAATAACGCGAGGCGGCTATGGCCGACGCACCTGAAAAATCCGGTCCCGAGTATAAAGACACGCTCTTTTTGCCGAAAACAGACTTCCCGATGCGGGCGGGTCTGCCAAAGCGGGAACCCGACTGGATTGCCCATTGGGACAAGATTGGCCTCTACGAGAAACAGCGCGAAGTGGCCAAAGACCGCGAACCGTTCGAGCTGCATGACGGGCCGCCCTATGCCAACGGCAACCTGCATATCGGCCACGCGCTGAACAAGATCCTCAAGGACGTCGTGGTTCGCAGTCACCAGATGCTCGGGTATAACTCGCGCTACGTGCCGGGCTGGGACTGTCACGGCCTGCCGATCGAATGGAAGATCGAGGAAAAGTACCGCAAAAAAGGCAAGAACAAAGACGACGTTCCGGTCAATGAACTGCGCCGCGAGTGCCGCGAGTTTGCGGGCGAGTGGATCGGCACGCAGATGGAAGAATTCCAGCGCCTTGGTGTCGTTGGTGACTGGCCCGGTCACTACGAGACCATGAGCTTTCAGGCCGAAGCGGTGATCGCCGAAGAGTTCCTGAAATTCGTCATGAACGACACGCTCTATCGCGGCTCGAAACCCGTGATGTGGTCACCGATTGAAAAGACCGCGCTGGCCGAAGCCGAAGTCGAATACCACGACCACCAGAGCCACACGATCTGGGTGAAGTTTCCTGTTGTTTCCAAAGCGCGCACGCCTGGAGTTGAAGGTCAAAGCCAAGAAGAACTTTCTGAACTTTTCGCTGATACCTCAGTGTTAATCTGGACGACGACACCTTGGACGATCCCGCAAAATCGGGCTATTTGCTTCAACGATCAACTCTCATACGGCTTATATCGAGTGACCGATGCGCCGGAAGAAAACTGGCTTCGAAGCGGTGAGAAGATCTTCATTGCTGATGCGCTTGCCGAAAGCGTGAAAGCAGCGTCACGTGTGGGCGGCCTCGAAAAAATCTACGATGTTGATTTCGGTGGCTCCGCATACCCGGCAGTGTGTGCCCACCCCCTCCGTGGTGCAGACGGCGCAAACGGTGAATGGGATTACGACGTCCCACTCCTCCCCGGCGATCATGTCACCGATGAGGCCGGTACAGGCTTTGTCCACACGGCTCCGTCCCACGGCGCAGACGACTACATGGTCGGCGTGAAGCACAATCTGCCGATGACCCACAATGTCGGCCCTGCCGGAGAGTTCCGTGATGACCTGCCGTTCTTCGGCGGCATCCACATCCTCGACCGCAAGGGCAAAGAGGGCAAAGCCAACACCGCCGTCATCGACAAACTGGTTGAGGTCGGCAAGCTCGCCGCGCGCGGACGGCTGACTCACAGCTACCCGCATTCGTGGCGCTCGAAAGCGCCGCTGATCTTCCGCAACACGCCGCAATGGTTCGTCGCGATGGATAAACCCATCGACGACGACACCGAATATAAAGGCAAAACGCTGCGTACCCGTGCGCTTGAATCGATTGACCGCGACGTGCGCTGGGTTCCGCAAGCGGGTCGCAACCGTCTTTATAATATGATCGAGAACCGCCCAGATTGGGTGCTGTCGCGTCAGCGCGCTTGGGGCGTGCCGCTCTGTTGTTTTATGCGCGAAACCGACAAACCCGGTGAGATCGAAATCCTCAAGGATGAGACGATCAACGCCGCCATCGTCGCCGCCTTCCGCGAAGAGGGAGCCGACGCTTGGTTCGAGGATAACGCCGCTGAGCGCTTCCTCGGTGAGCGCGCCTCCGAAGGTTGGCAAAAAGTCACCGACATTCTCGACGTGTGGTTCGACTCTGGCTGTACCCACGCCTACGTGTTGCGCGACGGCGGCGGCAAATGGCCGGCGAGCGTGTACCTCGAAGGCACCGACCAACACCGAGGCTGGTTCCACTCTTCTCTGCTCGAGTCCTGCGGCACCAAAGGCCGCGCACCGTATGAGACCGTCGTAACTCACGGCTTCACCCTCGACGAGAAGGGCATGAAAATGTCCAAGTCGTTGGGAAATTCGACTGCCCCTCAGGACGTCGTCAAGCAATATGGGGCGGACATCCTGCGCCTCTGGGTCATGCAGACCGATTACACCGTCGATCAGCGCATCGGGCCAGAAATCCTGAAGTCCAACGCCGACGGTTATCGCCGCTTGCGGAACACCTTTCGCTTTATGCTTGGTGCGCTTGATGGCTTTGACGAGGCCGAACGCTTGCCCGTTTCTGAAATGCCGGAACTGGAACGCAGCATTCTGCACCGCCTTTCCGAATTGGATGAATTGGTCCGCAAAGGCTATGCGGATTTCGAATATCAGAAGCTGTTCAAAACGATCTTCGAATTCGCGACGGTCGATCTCAGTGCGTACTATTTCGATATTCGCAAAGATGCGCTCTATTGCGATGCGACCGACAGCATCCGCCGCCGTGCGTGTCGCACGGTTCTCGATATCTTGTTCGAGCGGCTGACGATCTGGCTCGCACCGATGCTGTGTTTCACGATGGAAGAAATCTGGCTGAATCGCTTCCCGTCTGAAACGGACTCGGTCCACCTGCAGACGATCCCGGATACCCCCGCCGATTGGCAAGACGCAGCGCTCGCTGAAAAGTGGACCGCGATCCGCAAAGTCCGCCGCGTCGTCAACGGCGCGATTGAGCCGCATCGGTCGGAGAAAACCATCGGCTCCTCGTTGGAGGCGGCGCCAACGGTTTACATCAGCGACGCCGCCATCCGCGCAGCGGCGGAGTCGGTCGACATCGCTGATATGTGCATCACCTCCGACTTGACGATCAGTGCGGAGGCAGCTCCCGTAGATGCTTTCACATTGGATGACGTTGACGGCGTCGCGGTGGTTTTCGCCAAAGCCGAGGGTGAGAAATGCGCCCGCTGTTGGAAAATCCTGCCCGATGTCGGCACTCATACCAGCGAAGCAACCTGTGGGCGATGTGATCAGGCGATTTAAGGGACAGTTTTCGAAAATCCGCTTTGCAGGCGTTTTGTCTTCGGATCAGGTTTCATGCGACGTGGCGTGAGACCTGAATCTGCTCAATCTCGAATCCCATCATCGAATGCTTTAGCTGCCGGATCGAGGAATCAAACCGCAACTGCTTTGCGACAACCTCCACCCGAAAACACCCGTAGACATTAAAAATATATGCTGTCTACATTTCAGGGCCGCGTTACCTCCAGCGTGCTTTCATCATATGAGATATATTTTTTAGGTCCTTGTGATGGCTCAATTTTTATGTCGAGTACTTGTTTTGCCTTAATCTTATTCATTGGAAAATGATCCATTTTGGGAAGCAATTAGAGGTGGATAACGTTTTTTTCTCCCACAACGTCTCATTTCGTGTCACAATCTCCCCACCGATCGGGGCCACGTCGCTCCAATGTGAGTTTGTGAGAATAACGAAAATGGAAGTTTCGATGTTTGGAAAAAGAGTAGCAGTGGCCGCGCTGATGTCGGTTGGTATGGGCGGTACATCGGCTCATGCGAACTGTAATTCAGTCTTTGTGAAATGCTCCGGAGGGTTCTCGGCTTCTCAGAGCGTGCCATCATCTGTGGTGAACAGCGCCGTTGGCACCGCCACGGATCTCGCGTCGTCCGCGATTAACGGCACGGTCGGTACTGCCACCGATGTTGCCTCGTCGGCAATCAATGGCACGGTCGGAACGGCAACGGATATCACGTCAACCGCGGTGAATGCGCTCACAGCTCCGGTTCATTCCGCCGGCACTGTGACGTCGTCGAACGGTAACGTCACGACGACCCAAGGTGCGAATGGTGTCATCACCAGCACAATCGTCTCACAGCCAACGACGTCGCATCAGACGGTGGCACGCACGGTTTTCGAGAAAGTGCCCGTGACGACTAATCGCCAGATCAGACGCACGATCACGGAGCAGATCCCGGTCACCAAGGTTCAGCAGGTCGAGCGTCAGGTCGAGCGTCAGGTTCCTTTCACCACGACGGAAGAGGTCGAGCGCACCGTCATGAAAGAAGTCACCGAAACGGTGATGGATACCGTCGAAGAGACATATTTCGAAACTGTCCCCGTCACGGTTTACAAGCAAGTCGAGCGTACGCGCACGAAGCAGGTTCCGCGCACGGTTACGACGATGGTTCCTGAAACAGTGTTTGAAACCGTCGAAAAAACCGACTTCCGCACCGAAACGGAAACGGTTCTTGAAGATGTCGAAACCACGGTTTTCGAATCGCGTCAGCGTACTGTCGTAGAGAACGTCCCAATGACGACGTTTACGACCCGCCAACGCGTCGTGTATGAGCAAGTCCCTGTCCCGGCGGCGACGCGCACGATCATCAACATCACGCCTCCACCCGTCGTTCAGCAAGCGCCTCAAATCGTTCAGGCACCTGCGCCAGCGCCTATCTATCAGCCGGTCTTCTCCCCTAGCTTCTATGGTGGCGGATTCTTCGGCAGCGGGTTCTTCGGCGGTGGTCGTTCTTCCGTGATCAACAATATCACCGTGAACCGGCCCGTCCGTGGGACGGTTAACCGGTCTATCCGTGGCGGCGGCAAAGTCCGCAATCCACACCATCGTCCTCACAGACCGCATCATCATAAGCCGCACCACAGACCACACCACAAAAAGCACTAAGTTGCTTTTGGTTTGATACGGTTCGACGGCCCTGCTGATGCGGGGCCGTTTTCTTTTCAGCTACCCCGCAAGATGCTTATGCTGTCACTCCCCGAGACGGAGCACATCCATGAGCACGATCACCCGCATTGCCGTTCACAGCTACACCTACGAGTTGGAGGATTTCGGCCAAAACCTCATGACGTTCGAAAAGGGTGGGCGTCTGCCGACAACAAAGTTCGTTGTCGTGATCGAAACAGATGATGGTCTGCGCGGTGAATATGCGCCGCATTACATGGCCAATGCCAAGACCTGCGCCCAAGCGGTGGAGATGGCTCCGCTCCTGCTGGGCCGTGATGCCGAGCAGCGGACCAAAATCTATGATGATCTGAAAATTACCTTCCGGCATTTTGACCGCGCGGGCGCGGCCGCTCTCGATGGGGCACTTTGGGATTTGGCGGGTAAGAAATACGGCTGTTCTATTGCGACTCTGTTAGGCGGGTTTCGAGATCACATTCCCGCCTATGCCAGCACATATCCGGGGCAAACGACCCCCGGCGGTTTGGACAGCGTCGGTGCCTTTGCTGATTTCGCCCAGCACTGTTTGGAACTGGGGTATCCGGCATTCAAAATTCACAGCTTTTGGGATGGCAGCGCCAAAAGCGAGATTGAGGTGATGGCAGCCGTCCGTGGCCAGGTCGGGGATGCCATGCGCTTAATGACTGATCCGGCGTCGTCCCTTGGCGGTTTCTTGGAGGCGGTGGAAGTGGGCCGCGCCTGTGATGACCTTGATTTCTTTTGGTATGAAGACCCTTACCGCGATGCGTCGGCAAGTGCGTTCGGGCAAAAGAAACTCCGTGATTTTTGTAAGACGCCGCTTCTGGTATCCGAACACATTCGCGGCGTTGAGCAAAAGGCTGACTTTCTCATTGCCGGAGGCACGGACCTTTTGCATATCGACCCTGAGCTTGATGGCGGCATCACGGCGACGATGAAGCTGGCGGGTTTTGCTGAGGCACTGGGTATGGATGTGCAAATCCACACGGCTGGTCCGATGCACCGACACTGCCTCGCGGCGATCTCAAACACTTACTATTACGAGATGGGAATCGTCGGTCCCGGCATGGTCAATTCGCTTCAGCCGCCGATCTATACCTGTGGCTATGGCGATCAACTCGAAGACGTTGATGCAGAGGGCCGCGTTTCCATCCCCACGGGACCGGGGATGGGCGTAACGCTCGATTGGGATTTTATCACGGCGCACGAGACGGCGTGTGTGGTGGTTGACAGTTCGAACTGAGCGACGCCTTAGCCCTTCGTCAGCCACCCTTGGGATTCGTTGGCAATGACATCGACCAGCATGTCGATATGGTCATCCCGGTCATTGAGGCAGGAGAGATACGTAAACCGCTCTCCGCCAGCCTCTTCGAAGGCTTCTCGGATTTCCTCGTTGATCTCTTCCAACGTTTCGACGCAATCCGCCGAGAAACCGGGAGCAAAAATCACGAGGTCTTTTTTGCCTTCCTTCGCCAGTTCCGCGACCCGTTCAACGCTATAGGGGCGTAGCCATTCTTCTTTGCCGAACAGCGATTGGAAGGTCGTTTCCAGATAGTCTTTTCCCCATCCCAAATGTTCGCGCAGCAAACGAGACGTTTTCTGGCATTGGCAATGGTATGGATCGCCGGAGGTTAGATACCGCAATGGTACGCCGTGATATGAAGCGACGACGACATCAGGCTTTCCTTCACCTTTAGCCTCGCGCTCTGCCATGTGTTCTTTCAAAACATTGGCAAGCGAACCGATATAGCCGGGGTGCTCGTAATAGGCAGGAACGGTCCGCACATAAGGCTGCCAGCGCAGTTCTTGCAGCGCGTTAAATGCCTGATCATTCGCCGTGCCCGTCGTTGGCGCGGCATATTGCGGATAGAGGGGGAAGAACACGATCCGCTCGCACCCTTTTTCCTGCATCTCCTTGATCTTCGTGATCGTTGACGGATTGCCGTAGCGCATACAGTAATCAACCTCGATCTGATCGCCGTATATGCCGTGCAGTTTGTCGCGCAGTTTCGCCACCTGATCTTTGGTGATGGTCAGCAGGGGAGACTCGTCCTTTTCCTCGTTCCAGATTGACTTATACGCCTCGCCAGAACTGAACGGACGTTTCGTCAGGATCACAAGGTTCAGTAGCGGCCACCACAGCGCTCGGTTCACATCCACAACCCGGCGGTCGCTCAGGAATTCTTTAAGGTAGCGGCGCATGGACCAGTAATCGGTGCCGTCAGGTGTCCCGAGGTTCGCGACCAGAATTCCGACTTTGCCGCGCGGTACCGGCGGGTGCTCCGCATTCGCATGAAGCAGGCGTCCCGCTTCGCCGGGGCGGTGAATATCTATATTCTCGCTGTTCGTGTCGTCGAGCATCCGAATCTCCGATAGGTCTCGCGAGAAGCTATGTTTTTGTTGCACCGCGTCAATGGCATCCACGTACAAGATCAAGGTCTGGGCTTGTCCCCGGCTGGTTTTTCTTCGGTCCCAAGCGCATCTGCGAGGCGCATCTTCGCGCTGCCGGGGCGTAAGGGCTGTTGCTGCGTCGGGGCGGGTGCCCAGCCATGCAGGAACGCAATTTCAAATGTCGCGGTCACATTGCCGTTAATGTCTGCGGTCTCAGCGTAAAGTTCCAGCATCCGAGCAAGCGTATCGCGCCTGAGCGGCGCTTTATGGCGCTCGCGCATGACATTGCTTTCCCCCATCGCGCGCAGGTCTGCCAACAAACGCATTGGATTGCCGTATTGCACGGGAATTACTTCCCGGTCTGCAACCGGCAGGGCAAGCCCGGCACGTTGCAGTAGACCGCCCAAATCCCGCAGATCCGCCATTGGTGCGATACGTGGGCTGAGGCCGCCTGTTGTTTCGACCTCGGCATTTGTCAGACAAGTTCTCAACTCTTGTAGCGTTGTTCCGGCAAAAAGCGCGGCGAGCATCAACCCATCAGGTTTCAGCGCCCGCCGCATCTGAATCAGCGTGCCGGGCAGGTCGTTGACCCAATGTAGCGTCAGCGGGGCGATGATCAGGTCGAGACTTTCGGCGGCGAAGGGCAGCGATTCCTCATCTCCAACGATCGTCTGCGCCGAAGGTAGAGCCGTCTGCGCCAGTCTCGCCATATCGGGGGCCGCGTCGATCTGTGTAAGGGCTTCAATTCCAAATCGCCCTGTCAGCGCCTTCGAAACTGAGCCATCCCATGCGCCGATCACGGCTGCGGCGGGAAACGTGCGTTTGACATCCTCTAATCGCTCAATGATCCGTTCTGTTGTCTCTGCGAGCAGAAAGTCAGCTTTCTCTAGGGTACGGGCCGCACGGTTCCGGCGTTGTATCCACAACGTGCGATCGAATGGACCCAGATGATTTTCGTTGGGGATTCTCATGCGGATGGGGATAGTCTCTGCGGCGGAAAAGGGGAATGGTTTTGAGACATGTCGGGGGACAGGTCTGGCGAGGGGTGGCAGATGTCTTGTTTCCACCAGCTTGCATGGTGTGCTCGGCACCGGTTGCTGATCCCCAAACGTTGTGTGCCCCTTGTTGGAGCGAAGCTTTTCTGATTGGCGGCGTGACGTGCGATGTTTGCGGCGTTCCGATGGGTGTTGCGCTGCCAGCGGGAGAAACGATTCGCTGCGATGATTGCCTCAAGGACGGCGCGGGGTGGGATCGTGGTCGTGCAGCGGCCATCTACGCGGGCAGTTCACGGACATTGATTTTAGCTCTCAAGCATGGGGACAGGCCGGATATTGCCAAAGCGATGGGCCGATGGATGGTCCGTGCGGCGGCAGATCTGGTGGCGGAATCGGATGTTCTCGTCCCCATTCCGCTGCATTGGCGGCGATTTTTGACGCGTCGGTACAATCAATCGGCGGAATTATCGCGGGTTATGGCCCACAAAGCGGGTATTCCTCACGGTCCGGACCTGCTGCGCCGGATGAAGCCGACGCCAATGCAACGGTCACGCTCGGCGTGGTCCCGCGCACGAAATGTCGAAGGAGTTTTCGCTGTGCCGCCCCATATGGCCCACGTGGTGCGTGGGAAAAACATCCTGCTGGTGGATGACGTGATGACAACCGGCGCAACCTTGAGTGCAGCGTCTCAGGCCTTGCGGGATGCAGGAGCCAATCAGGTCTCAGTGGTCGTTTTTGCCCGAGTTCAGCCATCGACGGAGATTTGATCGCAACTCCGGGCTGATCCCCCTATATAAGTAGCAAAAGGAGACCTGACCCTGATGGCAAACATTGAAATTTATACCAAAAGAACGTGTGGCTACTGCATGATGGCGAAACGCCTACTGAACAGAAAAGATGTCAGCTTTACCGAAATTCCGGTGGGCGGCGATCGCGAAAAGCTGGCGGAAATGATGCAGCGTTCGAATGGCGGGCGGACTGTGCCTCAGATTTTCATCGATAACGAGCATATTGGCGGGTTCGATGACATGAATGCGCTAGATCAGGCTGGAAAGCTCGATCCGCTTTTGACGGCTTGAGAATGCGCGCGGCTGTTGTCCAGATGACGGCGACGGGCGACGTCGCGCACAATATTGACCGTGTTTCGGCATTGATCAAGCAGGCCGCCGGGGAAGGGGCGACGTTCGTCCAGACCCCCGAAGTCACCAATATGATCCCGCCAACCGGCGACGACCTGTTTCGTCTGATCCGGGAGGAAGGAGACGACGAGACGCTCAAAGCCTTGCGAGAGTTGGCCGCTGAACTCGGTATTACGCTGCATATCGGGTCATTGGCGCTAAAGTCCGAAGACCCGGAACGCGCGGCCAATCGGGGGTTCTTGATTGCCCCGGATGGCGAGGTCATCGCGCGCTATGACAAAATCCACATGTTCGAGGCGGACCTTGGCGAGAAAGGCAAATACCGCGAGGCCGCGCGGTATCGACCGGGCGATAATGCCGTGGTCGCTGCGGCGGCGGGAACTCAGGTCGGTATGGGCATTTGCTATGACATGCGGTTTCCAGCGCTTTTTCGCGAGTTGGCGCAGGCGGGCGCACATATCCTGACGGCCCCCAGTGCCTTTACCGTACCGACAGGCAAGGCGCATTGGCACACGCTGCTGCGCGCGCGGGCCATCGAGAATGGCTGCTTCATGATTGCTGCGGCTCAATGGGGACAGCACGGCGGAAAAGACGAAAGCGCGATGCGCGAAACTTATGGTCATTCGCTGATTGTGGACCCGTGGGGGACTGTGTTGGCCGATGCCGAAGAGGGCGAAGGAATTGCGGTTGCCGATCTCGACCTTGATCTGGTGGCAAAGGCACGTAAACGGATTGGCTCGCTGATGCAGGGCCGCCCGATAGAGGTTGTGAGACACTGAAGGAGTTTGCCATGTGCTGGTTACACCGATTTTTGGCCCTTGCTTTCGTTGCGTTTTCTCTGCCCGCACAGGCGTTTGATATTACTGGGACCAAGGGCACGACGCTGATTGCGGAACCGCTTGCGACTTTTTCCAAGCCGTGGGCGATGACATTCCTGCCCGATGGTAAGGCGCTGGTAACGGAGAAGGGCGGGACGATCTGGCTCTTGACGCGGGACGGTGAGAAGATTGGCAAAGTCACCGGACAGCCAGAGGTGCGTGCCAAAGGGCAGGGCGGGTTGGGCGATATTATTCTCCACCCCAATTACGCATCGAACGGTGTGATCTACCTGTCATTCGTCGAACGTGATGAGGGTAATTCGTCGTTAAGCGGTGCGGCGGTTATGCGTGTGACTCTCTCGCTGAATGCGGGAGGTGGCCGTTTGACGAATGGTCAGATCATCTGGCGCCAAAATCCTAAAGTCACCGGCAATGGACATTACGGTCACCGCATGGCCTTTGCGCCGGACGGGCATCTTTTTATCACATCAGGCGAGCGCCAGAAATTTGATCCCGCACAGGATATGGCGGGGAATCTCGGTAAAATCGTCCGTTTGTCCGAAAGAGGAGGCGTTCCGTCGGATAACCCCTTCGTTGGGCAGGGCGGTGTGACGGATCAAATCTGGAGTCTGGGCCACCGGAATCCGCTTGGCATTGCCTTTGCCGGGGATGGCCGGCTCTGGGCGCATGAGATGGGACCGAGGGGCGGCGATGAACTGAACCTCATCAAACGGGCAGCAAATTATGGCTATCCGATTGTTTCTGAAGGGAGTCACTATAGCCTCCTGCCCATTCCCGCCCATGCAACTGATCCTACCTATGCCAAACCAGCGATTGCATGGGTTCCGTCGGTGAGCCCTGCCGGACTGGTGATCTATCGCGGCGGAGCCTTCCCGCAATGGCAAGGCGATGCGCTGATGGGTGGACTCTCGGGACGGGCTTTGGTGCATGTTGATCTTGTGGGTGAGGCCGCGACCGAAGCCGAGCGCTTCAAATGGGGGTCGCGGGTGCGTGAGGTCGAACAAAGCCCCGATGGGACGCTCTATGTCCTTGAAGATGGTAAAAATGGTCGTTTACTGCGGATCAAGCCAGATTCCTAAGCCGTCTTCCCCTGAAGGGTGCTGCGCCGTATAACGTCGGCACGCCAGCACCCGGAGCTTCCATGTCTTTCAATACTTTCGGCCACCTTTTCCGCGTTACCACTTGGGGCGAGAGTCACGGGCCTGCGCTTGGGTGCACGGTGGATGGATGTCCGCCCGACATTGACGTAGACGAGGCGCAACTTCAGCACTGGCTCGACCTTCGCAAACCGGGAACGAGCAAATTTGTTACCCAGCGCCGTGAACCGGATCAGGTGAAAATCCTCTCCGGTGTGTTCGAGGGGAAAACGACCGGCACGCCGATCCAACTTATGATCGAGAACGCGGACCAGCGCTCAAAAGATTACGGCGATATCAAAGATCAATTCCGCCCGGGACATGCGGATTACACCTACTTCACCAAATACGGCATACGCGATTATCGTGGTGGGGGGCGTTCGTCCGCCCGCGAAACCGCAGCGCGCGTGGCGGCAGGAGGCATAGCGCGGGCCGTACTGGCGGCGATGTTGCCCAATGCCAAAGTTCGCGGGGCGATGGTTCAAATCGGTGATCGGCGGATCGAACGAGCGCGCTGGGATTGGGATTCGGTCGGGCAGAATCCGTTTTGGTGCCCGGACGCCGATGCCGCGCGCGAGTGGGAGGCGTATCTCGACAGCATTCGGAAAGAACACGACTCCGTTGGCGCCGTTGTCGAGGTTGTGGCCGAAGGAGTTCCAGCGGGCCTTGGTGCACCGATATATGCCAAGCTCGATACAGACCTTGCCGCCGCGATGATGTCGATCAATGCGGTCAAAGGTGTCGAAATCGGTGATGGTTTTGCGGCGGCGGCACTGCGCGGTTCTGAAAATGCCGACGAGATCAGACAAGGCAATGACGGTCCGCGCTTTGGCTCTAACCACGCAGGCGGAATCCTTGGTGGCATCTCTTCGGGGCAAGACCTCGTGGTGCGGTTCGCAGTCAAACCAACGTCATCAATTCTGACACCGCGCAACTCTATTGACCGCTTCGGCAAAGACGTCGAGATCGTCACGAAGGGCCGTCACGATCCCTGTGTTGGAATTCGCGCCGTGCCGGTTGGCGAGGCGATGGCGGCCTGTGTGATCCTCGATCACTTGCTGTTGCATCGCGGGCAAGTCGGCGAAAACCGAGGTGTAGTCGGGTGAGGCTGCAGGCACAGTCGGAGGCGCCCTTACCGGCTGTGTCTGAGACTCCGTTTATCGTCTTTGACGGTGTCTGTGTGTTGTGTAGCCGGTATGTTCGATTTGTCATCAAACATGACAAAGATCGCATCTTTAAATTGACCACGGCACAAAGCCCGCTCGGCCAATCCCTCTTTCGTCATTACGGTCTCAATACAACTGATTTCGAAACTAACATCGTCATTGCCGACGGCGAAGCGTGGGGAGAGATGGATGCGTTCTCGCAGGTCATGGCGCGTCTGCCGCGTCCGTGGCGGTGGTTGCGTGTTGCGGGGTATATTCCAGAGCCATTGTCGGGATGGCTCTATCGCCGTGTGGCGAAGAACCGTTATCGCCTGTTCGGAAAAACAGACTCGTGCATGGTCCCGCCGCCTGACTGGCGGGATCGCTTTGTCGAGTAAGTAACGTCGCGATTCAGTCTTGGAGCTGTAGCTCTCCAGCAGAGCTGCGTCCGCGACGATCTTCGACTAATTCATAGGTAATTTTTGCGTTGTCGTTCAGCGTTCGTAGACCTGCTGCTTCGACTGCAGAGATGTGAACAAAAACGTCGTTTCCGCCCGTATCGGGCTGAATAAATCCATATCCCTTGTCAGGATTAAACCACTTAACCGTCCCCGTCGCCATTACCGTCGCTCCAATTCCAGTTCATCGAATTCGTCGCTGAACGGCTGTTCGAACTGGCCCCATCCCGATCAGCGACGGCCTTACAGACGACGGGAAAGTAACATATTCTACAATTTCACGCGATGTAATTCTACGAGCGCCGGGTTCGCTGCACGTTATGCGGGCTAGAGAATGACCCCAATAAGAACACAGCCCAAGCCAATCGCCGCGATTCCTACCGCAGCCATATTGATGGCGGCGAGAGTCTGGAGCTGCGATTTTGCGGCGTCTTTGTCTTCCATTTTCCGGATGCCAAGCGCGCGCCATATGCACCAGCCCAGCATTGCGATACCCAACACGGCAAGCGCGCTGCCGCCCCAGATCAATCCGGTTGTCATGGTTCTTATCCTTAAAATATCAATGATTTACCACTGTAGCTTTCGAAGCATCCAGTGGTGCCCAGTGACAAGGCGTCAAATCGTTGCAACAATCCGGCTGCGCTTTCGTCAGGTGAAATATCGGCGCCGTCTCCGCCCATATCTGTCCGTACCCATCCGGGGTGATAGGTGCCGACGGCAATACCGCGCGGTTTGAGTTCCGCCGCAAGATTCAGCGCGACATTATTCGCCCCGGCTTTTGACGCGCGATAGGAATAGGCGGACCCGTTCGCCGTCGCGCTTGATCCCATGTTGGAGGAGATGATCGCGATTTTTGGCGCTGTGCTTTGCAGCAGATTCGGTAGAATCGTTCGCGCGGTCAGAAAGGGTCCGGCGATGTTGGTCAACAGTACATCGCGCCACGCTTCAACGCTGTGGGCCGGGCTCTCCAATGCGTCGCGCGAGTTAAGAATACCAGCATTGAGAACGGCGGTATCAATTTTCTCGCCGACACCCTTACCAAACGCCGCAAGACTCGAGTCGTCGGTAACATCGAGGGCACAAATTTTTAGATCGCCCGACAGCGTTCGTAGTTCGGTCGCCTGTTCGGGATTGCGGGCGGTGGCGATAACGCGGTGGCCTTCAGCCAAAGCTTGACGTGTCATGGCGAGGCCGATGCCCCGATTTGCGCCGCTGATGAAATATGTGCTCATGCTGCCCCCTCATTATTCTTCGTCAGCCACCCGGACCGCCAATGATGGCCGCTATATCCTTCGCGAGAGTCGCAATAGCATCCGAGTGCGCCGCCGCGAGCGGCTTATATCCCGTCCCGCTGATGGGGATGCGATAGCTAAAACTGTCCTGCCGCGAGTCGTCCTCACCAGATTGCACGATGCGGTATTGACCGGAGAATTCCAAATCGCCACCCCTTAGATCACCAATAAATCGATCAACGGCAATATCGACGCGCACAGCAGGTTTTACGCTGGCGGGCCAGGGCTCAGCAACGATGGGTGCGCCGGTGTTCTGTTTGAGTGCGGAAACAAAAGTGCGCGTCGTTGCGCGTGCAGGTTCGTCAGCCCAGCGGTGGTCGTCGGACAGAAAGACCGAGCCATCCTCGGACAATGATGCGACCTGTTGCGCTCTTGCGTAAAGAGGCAATGCCAACTCGCGCACCGCAATCGTGCCCCCAGAAAACGACGCTGTGTTCGAGGTTTCGGGTATAGGTAGCAAATAGAACGTTGGATCGGGTGTTGCCGCACATCCGCTCAATACGAGTAAGCCCGCGAAGAGACTGCGAGGAAGAAAAGCCATACTATTTTCCCAACAACAAAGAGTTTGGTCGCCGTTCAACGGTCGAAGCCAGCGCAGTGATTGCGCGCGCTGCGTCGCGCACCTCGCGCAGTGCGGTCACGGCTTCGTAGTTCAATTCTGAACCGACATCGACTGTCGAAAGAACCGAATCTGCCGAATTCGCAACAGCGGTTAGCTTCGGAATTAGGACAGAGAGGTTTTGCGACAGCTCTTGAAAAGATTGCCCCGCTTGGGCGACGGAAACCAGAGCGCCATTCACATTCGTCGCCGTACCGCTTTGGCGTAGCTCGATTACGAGAGAGCGAACTTGATCCAACGCCGCTGTGATCGAACCAGGAATTTGCTCTGCTCCCGGCGCGCGCAAAATGCGGTCGGCGTCTTGTACCAGCAGTGTCGTTGAGGCGAGTAATCCTTCGATCGGAAGGCCGTTGGCTTTCTCGGCCAGCGCCGTCAGGCGTTGCGTAAGTGCGGGTACGCCGCCCGCCGCGCCGCTAAAGCTCTGCGCTGCGCCTTGCGCCGCCACCAATGCATTCGACAGCTGTTGAGCGGTATCAGCGCGCTGCAAATCAACCAACAAGGCGCGGGCAGCATTGAGCGTATCGGCCAATGCCTGTGGAGCCTCTTGCACGCCTTGGCTGGCAATTACGACGTTTGTGTCCTCGATCAGTGATTGTACAGACGCGAGCAGGTCGTCGAGTGGCAGGTTTTGAACATTCGTCGCAATCGCCTCAAACCGCGCAATCAACTGCGGTGTCGCTGCTGCTGCCGTACTGATTGACGTTGCCGCATCACGTGCAGCTTTCAGCGCTTCCGAAAGATTGGTCGCGGCGTCGGCGTCTTTCAGATCAACCAGCAATGCGCGCGCAGCTTCCAGCGTATCGGCCAAGGCTTGCGGCGCCGCCTGCACCCCTTCATTCGCAACCAGCTTATCGGCATTCGAGACGAGGTTCGTCGCAGCAATCACAAGATCTTCGAATGGCAGATTGTTCAGTGTGTCCGCCACCCCAGTCATGGTGGAGACCATCCCAGGCACATTCTCGCTGGCGGCGGTCACAGTCTCCGCTGCCTCACGTGCAGCAACGAGAGCCGCTTGCAACGTTTTGGTCGTCTCGACTTCTTTCAGACTTGCCAAAATATCGCGCAGCGTTTCGATGCTGACGTTAAGATTGGTCGGGATTTCGGTAATGCCGTCAGCCGTGACAATTTTGTCGGCATCTTCGAGCAGCGTCGTCGCTGCAACGACCAGATCAGTTAATGGCAGCTCGCTGATTTCGCCTGATAAAGTCGTTGCTGATGCTACCAGCGCGGGGACGCTGACGCTTGCGGCGGTAAATGCCTTGGCCGCGTTGCTCGCGTCTTCGAGTGCTGTGACCAAAGCTTCTGCGGCTCCGACGTCGCGCACATCTTCTATCAGTGCGCGAGATGCCGCCAATGTCGCGGCAAGATCACCCGGCGCGGCCTGAAGGCCGGGGTCGGAGATCAACGTGCGTGCGTCCGCCAATAGGCCGTTCAAATTTTCCGGAACCGAAGCGGTCGATTCAGCGCTGGCAAGGGCATTGAGATTCCGAAGCAACTCGGTTGCCGAAAACATCATCTCTTCGATTGGCAGAGCGTTGATTCGGTTTAGGACACCTTCAGCAGAGGCGGTGAAATCTTCCAAGTCCGATGGGATTGCGGGGAGGCGCGGGTAAGGTTCGGCCAATTCATCGAATAGTGCCACCGGCGCATCGGGCTGCTCGACCAACTCGACAAATAGTGCGCCCGTGATCAGGCTGGCGCTTTTAAGTTGAGCGCGCAGCCCTCGCCGCACCGCGCGCTTCAGAAAATCAATCGAGGCGTCTTGCTGCGAGCTCTCCAAGCCTAAGCGTGTCGGCGAGATCGTGATTGTGACGATCAAAGAGATGTCGTTGACGCCATCCAGATTTGGGCGAACTTTGGCTTCGACATTTGTGACTTCTCCAACACGGAGACCTCGATATTCTACTGGTGCTCCGATCTTCAATCCGCGTACCGAGCTTTCGAATTCGATGCTCAACCGTAGCTGTGATGTCGGATCGTCTGTGAATACACTGCGCCTTGCTTGCACTTCGCTTTCGTAAAGGACAAATGATTGTAGCGGTTCAACCGGCGTGCCATCGGTCGCGACATTGTCGAAAGAAATTCCGCCCTGCAAAAGAGACGCGATGGAATCAACTTTTAACTTTGCGCCATCTGCTCCGATTTCGACGGCGACACCAGAGAGATTCCAAAATCGTGTTGCTGTGGACACCAATCGATCATAGGGAGCATCGACGAAAATACTAAAATCCACGCGCTCGCCGTCAGGGGATAGCTCTTTGCTTTCAACGCGTCCGACTTCAATGCGTTTGTAGAGGATTGGCGCCCCCACATTCATCGATCCACCATCGTTTGCGCGGAGGCGTACTCTAACCCCGGCATCGCTGGGTTTGGAGAGCGGGATATTTTTTAACACCGTGAAGCGGGAGAGCGTTTCGCGCTGTTTTCCATCCCAGGCGACTTCCAGATAGGAGCCTGAAAGCACGGTTTCGAGGCCGGTAATTCCGCGCGTGGTGATTTGCGGACGAACGACCCAAAATTGTGCGGAGTCGTTTAGATATGGCGCGAATTCCTGCTTGATCCGAGCGGAGGCGATGACGTTTTCCAGCCCCTCTGTGAATCCGACATCCTCGACGATCCCGATCTCGACGTCTTTGTGCTTCAGGACGGTTTTACCGATCTCAATCCCCGACGCGCTTTCGAGGATAAGCTCGACAAGTGGGCCTTTGCTGGACCACGAATTCCATGCGACCCCAAGAGAAACGGCCAAAGCAAATAAAGGTGCGAGCCAGATAAGCGAAAAGCCTGAGCGGCTGGATTGCTGACGCAAAGGTTCGGCTATTCCGTCGTTATCACGCATGACGTTCGCCCTCGTTCATCGAATCCCAAATCAACCGTGGATCGAGGCTTTGTGCGGCGAGCATGGTGAAGATAACTGACAGAGCAAAGCTGATGGCGGCGACTCCGGGATTGACACTAGCGACAAAGTCGAGCTGCACAAGCGCGACAAGGATCGCGACCACGAATACGTCGATCATCGACCACCTTCCAATAAACTCAGTTACTTCGTATAGGCGCAGCCGGTGGTGTGGGTCGAGTTTCCAAGCCCTCCGGATGCTGGCAAGTAAAACCCCGATCACAACAAATTTTGCAACAGGCACGGCGAGGCTGGCGACACCTACGACAATGGCAACGAAATATGAGCCATAAGAAATCAGGTCGATCACACCGCCGATAATTGTACTTTCCTGCTCGGTTCCCAATGTCCGGGTGATCAGCATTGGATAGATATTGGCAGGGATGAAAAAGATGATCCCAGCCAACATCCATGCCAGTGTCCGTTGATAGCTAAAAGGCTTGCGGCTGTGCAGCGCCGCACCGCATCGCTGGCAATTTGCACGGGGATGATCGAGCCGTCCGCACACGGCACAGGCAACCAAGCCAGCATCTTTGGCGGTTAGGCCCGCGTATGTGTTCCGAGGATGTGCCAAATTGTCCATCTGCAAAAGTTATGGTTTTCAAGTAGGAGCACCACTACCAACGCGGTGAGCATCCAAAAGGCCGGACCGAGCGAAACCTCCGCCAAACCTGAAATCTTCACCAGTGCTACGGCAACACCGATGATGAAAATTTCCGCCATTGACCACGGCTTGAGGCTATTTGCGAAGCGAAACGCACGGGTTGCGCCGCGATACGGCGCGCGACCGAAGCGCAAAGGCCACAGTGTGTAAACCAGCGCGCTTGCCCGCAGAAACGGAATGACGACGATAAAGGCGGCGACGATCAGCACTAGCGGCGTGGTGAGTCCCGCGCCAAAGGCGACGACGGCGTCGATGAGTGTTGCATTTTGACGCGTGCCTGCTCCGTCTAGTTGAATGAACGGGAAGAACAGCGCGGACACGATCAGGATGGCATTCGTCATAGCTGCCGCCAGAGTCCGGTCGATGGCGTTTGGACGCGAAGAGGCGAGCAGTGTGCCACATCGTGCGCAACGAATGCGCTCACCAACCGCGACGGTTGTTGCGTTATGCAACAGATCGCAATTTGGGCACGCCATAAGAGAGTCGGGCGATCGCCTCATCCCGACTCGCGGCATTTTTGGTGTATTTCAGATCGCAATTCCAACATCGCACCCTTTCTGGGTATCCGCCGATGATGGATTAGAGGTGCAAACCCCTCTACTTCGCCGGCTCGTCAACACGGTTATAGACATCTTCGAACCGAACGATGTCGTCTTCTCCTAGATAACTGCCCGATTGGACCTCCACCATCGAAAGTGGAACTTTTCCCGGATTTTCAAGTCGGTGTGTCGCTCCGAGAGGAATATATGTGCCCTGATTTTCCGTCAGCAATAGGACCTCGTCGTCGCGAGTGACTTGCGCGGTGCCTTTTACGACGATCCAATGTTCGGCGCGATGGTGGTGCATTTGCAGGGAAAGTGCAGCACCGGGGTTCACACAGATATGTTTCACCTGATGTCGTTCACCAATGTGGATACCTTCGTAAAAACCCCAAGGGCGGTAGCAACGTTGTCCGGTATTGTGCTCTTCGCGTCCTTCGGCTTTTAGACGATCAACGATTTTTTTGACATCCTGCGCGCGGTCGCGGCGCGTCACCAGCATGGCGTCGGGGGTAGAAACGATCACTAGATCTTCAACTCCAACGGCGGCGATCAGTTTGTCTTCGGACCGGATATAGCAGTTAGAGGCGTCCTCTATCATGACGTCACCGTTGGTGATATTGCCGTTTTCGTCAATTTTCCCAACGTCCCAAAGCTGTGCCCAAGACCCGATGTCAGACCAGCCAATGTCACAAGGCACGACCGCTGTGCGTTCACATTTTTCCATCACAGCGTAGTCGATAGAGTCGGAACGACATGCGTTAAAGGCTTCCGTGCCGGGTCGAATGAAATCGAGGTCGGCTTCGGCATCGCTCATCGCATCGCGGCATTGCGCCAAAATATCAGGCGCATGGCGCTGTAATTCTTCAAGATAACGATCGGCGCGGAATAAAAACATTCCCGCGTTCCAGCGATATTCGCCTGAGGCCAAAAAGCTTTGTGCCGTCGTTTGATCCGGCTTTTCGATGAATTGCTCAACCGCTTTAATTCCCGGCGCAATCTCATCCGCTCCGACCTTAATGTATCCATAGCCTGTGCTTGGATGGTCAGGATTAATCCCGAAAGTCACGAGATGACCATTCTCGGCTGCGACTGCTGCTTGATCGACGGCAGCATGCAGAGCGTTGGGATTGGTGATGAGATGATCAGCAGATAATACCAGCAACAATGCATCACTAGATTTCGCATGAAGTGCAGCCAATGCAATGGCGGGGGCCGTATTACGCCCAGCAGGTTCAAGGATGATGCCCCCATGTTCTATGCCCGCCTCTTGTAACTGCGCTGCGACCAGAAACCGGTGATCGGAATTACACAGCATCACGGGGGATTCGAAGCGTGTGGTATCAGCAACGCGCGCTGCAGTTTCTTGCAGCATGGTTTGCTCTGAAAGCAGAGGCAGCAACTGTTTGGGAAAGAGGGCTCGCGACATCGGCCAAAGTCGCGACCCGACGCCGCCGCACAGGATAGCGGGAATGATCTTGGTCATGATTCTGCTCCGAAATTCAATGTCGCAGAACAGTAGAGCGCGATGGTAACTGAGGTGTAAACGGTCACGTTAATTATATAAAAACGTGACCGTTTCTGACTATCGAGTTGTTAAAGAGACGTCGCCCTTGCCGCCGACAGGGCGGTGTTCAACGTTGGCACCAGTTGAGTGATAAACCGGCTCCAATTGCTGACACGGCGTGGCATGATCAGCACGTAGTCGTCGGGACGCATTTCAAACATTGTCATCGCTGGCGTATTCGCGAGGTTTCCGCCGTCGAAATGGAAGATAAACGACTCAACGCTTCCTGCGACGCTTGATTTGACCCGAACTACATAAATCCGCGAAGGGTCGCCTGTGATTGGTTCGACACCGTTCGAGCCATAAATCGCCTCGGCGAGCGTCAAATGGCGGCCGAACGGCATTGTCATAGCCTGCTGCTGTCCAACTTCACCGCCAACAAAAATTCGATCTTGCGTTTCCAAACCTAAATCAAAGCGGGATCTTGCTAAATCACGCGCTGCATTTTGTCCGGCCAGAGCTGCGTTTTGTTCGGCGATGATTGCATTTCGCTCTGCGATAGCCGCGGAGCGGTCCGAGCGTGCGCCGTTTTGGACATCGAGAGCCAATTGACGGTCGGCGCGACGATTGCTCAGCTCTTCTAAAGCGAGTTGTCGTTGAGCGCGGGCTTCAGCCGCCGCTTCGCGCGCTTCTCGCGCATCATGGCGCGCTTCAGCGGCGGCGGCACGAGCCTCGGCTTCTCTGGCTCGCGCCTCCGCTGCTTCAAGACGTGCCTCGTCGCGCTCGGCACGAGCCTCGGCCGCCTGCGCGCGAGATTCCGCGCTTTGAGCGAGTTGTGTATCAAGGCGAGCTAGGTCCAGGCGTTGTTCAGCCAACTCTGCATTTTGGCGGGCAATGCGGGCGTTTTCGCGCGCAATCTCGGCTGCCTCAGCGGCGCGCTGATCTTGTAGGACCGCGCGTTGTTCTGCCGTTTCGAATTGTTCTTGCTGGATGCGAAAGCGTTCCTCTTGGCGTTCGGCTTCGCGTTGTTCGAACTCTGCACTGCGCAGCGCAAGTACATCGCCAGAGACCGACGCTGTATCATATCCCTCAAGCAATCGGTCAAAAATCTGAATCTCGTCACCGTCGCGCAAAAAGACGTCATACCCATATGTCTGCCGCAGAACGTTGCGACCTCGCGTCGAGTAATTTTGTCCATCGCGGCGCAATACAACGATCTGACGCTGTGCATCGCGGTCGATGCCACTTGAATTTCGTAAATAGGCGTCTCGCAGAGTGATCGGTGTGTTTGTGACGGGCAAGAAGCTTGTTGGACGACCGGGTACAGAGACCAGGACTTTCTGACTGTTAAATTCGGTGACCGTCGCCGATGCATTTCCCGAAAGGCGGGCATCCCGGAAGCGATCTGCAACAATTTGTCGCGCCTCGGCGACGGTTCTACCGACAACATTCACTTCACCAACATCGGGAAGAAAGATGTTGCCTGCATAATCGACAGTCGTGGTCCGTTGATAGACGGACGCTCCGCCGTCGTTGCCAATCCCTTCGATGGTGACAGTGAAAACGTCGCCAACACCAACACTATAAGGTTGTGCTGGGCTCGGTGGCGGATTCCGCAGGTCTTCAGGGCTTTGAACAGTACTAACGCTTTCGGCGACCTGTGCGAACAAATACTCATCTTCTGATTCGCCCAGCGATGTCGCCCGGACTGTGTAGTTCTGGGATTCTAAAGCGCTAGATTGCAAACCTGCTGGTGCATTGCGAGGCGTATACTTCCATACTTTATTCGCTTCCAACGCTGCGGTCGGTGTCAGGTCAACAACCTTGAAATCGTAAGAATCGTTTTTGTATTCGACGGTTAGCGGCGAAAATGGAACAAAGTGAGTTGGGTAGACGGTTTGGCATCCGACAAGCGTGCCGAACAAAACACCAGAAACAAGGGACGATTTCACGAGGGTCATTTCAAATCCAAAAATGAGGGGCCTTAGTCGCCGTATTACAACCGCGGGAGTTAACGTTAACAGGTGCGAAAGATTTCGCGCAAGATGTCGCCGATCTTAGTGCAAAGAGTGATTTCGGCTGTTGTTGTCTTGCCGCGTTTCGTGGTTTCAATGTGGGGAGACTTGCCTCTAAAATGTCACGTTCTTCCGGTTTCGCGCCGGAATCACTTTTGAAATTTTACGACGACCTTGTCTTGGCTCTGGAGAGGCCTCTCAGCCAAGTATTTGAAGGAGACGCCGAGATGAACGTCATGACCGAAACAAAGTCTGCTGCGGCTATATTTGATTGGGCGGACCCATTCTTGTTCGAAGATCAATTGTCGGATGATGAGCGGATGATACGCGATGCGGCGGCGGCTTATGCCGCTGATAAGCTGATGCCCCGTGTGACTGAAGCCTATGAGAATGAGACGGCTGCACCAGAGACCTTTGCTGAAATGGGCGGCATGGGTCTGTTGGGAATCACCGTTCCGGAACAATATGGCGGAGTTGGCGCTGGATATGTCTCGTATGGTCTTGTCGCGCGAGAAATTGAGCGCGTTGACAGCGGCTATCGCTCAATGATGAGCGTGCAATCCTCGCTGGTGATGTATCCTATCCACGCCTACGGCTCCGAAAAACAGCGGGTGAAATATCTGCCTAAGCTGGCGAGCGGCGAATGGATTGGCTGCTTTGGACTGACTGAACCCGATGCAGGGTCCGATCCCGGCGGCATGAAGACACGGGCGACGAAGACAGATAGCGGATACATTCTTAACGGTTCGAAGATGTGGATTTCTAACGCGCCCTTTGCCGATGTGTTTGTCGTCTGGGCCAAATCGGACGCCCATGAGAACAAAATCCGGGGTTTCGTGCTTGAGAAAGGCATGAAGGGCCTCAGCGCGCCAAAGATTGGCGGCAAACTGTCATTGCGTGCCTCGACGACGGGCGAGATCGTTATGGATGGCGTCGAGGTGGGTGAAGATGCGTTGCTGCCGAATGTCGAAGGTCTCAAAGGGCCGTTCGGGTGTCTCAACCGTGCCCGCTATGGCATCAGTTGGGGGGTAATGGGGGCCGCCGAAGATTGCTGGCACCGCTCGCGGCAATATGGGCTTGACCGCAAACAATTCGGCAAGCCCCTCGCACAGACACAGCTTTTCCAGAAAAAGCTTGCGGATATGCAAACTGAGATTGCGTTGGGTTTGCAAGCCTCGCTACGGGTTGGTCGTCTGTTTGACGAGGGACGCGTGGCACCGGAGATGATCTCCATCGTCAAACGCAACAACTGTGGCAAGGCACTCGATATTGCGCGCCAAGCCCGCGACATGCATGGCGGTAACGGCATCCAGCAAGAGTATCAGGTCATGCGGCACGCGCAGAACCTCGAAACGGTGAACACTTACGAGGGTACGCACGACATTCACGCCCTTATTCTGGGCCGCGCCCAGACTGGCCTTCAGGCGTTTTTTTAAGAGCACCTGAAGGCCAGGGGGAGCGTTTCGGGCCTTTAGTTCGCTAGTTTTGGAAAATAGTCCTCGCACTCGCCGTCGCGATAGACGTCGGCGGTGCAACAGTGCAGGCCGCCGCCAAACGCATACGCGTCGCGCAGATCAACGGGCACGACTTCGACGCCTAGCTTGTCGAGTTGATCGCATTGATAGACTTCTGATTTCTCGACGCAGACCGTTTTTTGGTCCAACACCAACACATTCATCGACAGCCAGACCGACGAATAACACAGCGGCGGAGGTTGGTTGTGTGCCGGTTGCGCTGCATCGACAATCTCCCATCCGTTTGCCTCGAACATATCGCGTTGATCTTGCGGCAAGCGGCGATGCGGATTGTTCAAGATTAACCCCGGACGGATCGGCGTGAAGGTCGCGTCGATATGGATCGGATAGGGATCACCGGGGAAGTTTACAGTGTGAACCCGGTGTTCAGGATAGTGGCGCTTCAGCCAATCAATGCCTTTCAGGTTCGTCGTGAACCCGTGTTGCACGACCAGATCCCTGCCGAACCGCAGCACATCGGCGGCATCGAACAGAGGTTCTTCTTCGGTCGTGACAAAGAATTTCTCTGCGGCCCATTCCAACCGCTTCGCCTCACCGATTTTATCGGACAGGTAATCGGGATGGTAGTCGGCATCGGTCAGGCGCGGTTTCGGCGCCGCTTCGTGCCGCATCTTCGGGTCGTCATTGTAATATTGCTGCAAGAGTGGTCGATAACAGAGGTACTCGAACCATCGACACCGATAACTCATCGTTGCTTCGAGCATCTCGCGCCCCACTGTCAGCAAGACGTCGCGCGGCGGCATACAACCAAAGTTGGACTCGGTCTTCCAGTCTGGGGTCTCGGCAGGCAAAGAAAAATCGATCGGAGTCGGGCGGTCGACCCGCACGCCGCGCTTTTCGAGCATCGATGCGAAATTATCGAGCAACTCGTTGGCTTTATCAATGGTTTCCTGCGGGCGACGGCCCCATTGGCCGCGCATATCCGAATCCTCAGGAACCTTTGCGTCTAGTGCAGGTTCGGGCGGCGGGATGTGGCAATCATCGGCCTTGCCGACAATCACATGGCGCAGGGTATCCCACTCGTTCCAGCTTTTAACTTCAGTTTTCTCAGGCGACCAAGCCATGCCCATTCTCCTCGGATTTCTCGCGAGCGATAGGACCGATACGAACACTCAAAGACAAGTCTTATTTGGACCCTTTTAACGAGCAAAAGCGACGCACGACAAAGTTCCGGTTTTCGGACCTTTCTCGCAAAGGCCAGTGCCTAGTCGTTCAGCCAAAAGCAGCTTGAACGCGGCGCTTCGTCTCCCGAAAACCCACTATCCAACGCGACATGACACGCGATCCAAACCGCTTTCCCGCTTTTGGTCCCCTTTAAAATAAGGTTCGATTGGACACTCCCGGAAACAATCTCAAACCCTGCATCCAAAAGATCCTCTAGGCTTTTGTCGACGGCATCAGCGCGCGTGGGAATTTCTTTTGCGTCAAGCGCCTGCACCGCGTTCGGCGCGACCATGAGTGCCGCTAGAAGAGCGGACCTAATCTCCAGTTTCATATATACATTTCCCGTTGTTCTGTATCTGAACTCTACGCCACCCTCGGCTCAATCGGTAAATGGTTCAGCGCCAGCGCATCTTCTAGTACCCCCGCCGCCGACAACAGCGCGGCCTCGCCGCGGGCTCTGCCGATCATCTGCAAGCCGACGGGCAGACCTTTTTTCGTGAAACCACACGGCAGCGACAGCGCGGGGTGAGAGATATTCGTGATCGCGTACACGATGGCCAACCAGTCGATATAGGTATCGAATTTCACTCCATTGCATTCTGTGACATAGCGTTCTTCGATCGGAAAAGGCGGCACGATGGTCGCGGGGCAAAGCAACAGATCATAGGTCTCAAAGAACTCGGCGGCCCGCTGCACCATCGCGGCGCGGGCGCGCTCGGCCTTGCCTATCTCCTCAGAGGTCAGCGCCGCCCCTTTTTCAACATTCCAAATGACTTCAGGCTTCAGCTTGTCGCGATGCGCCTCCAGCAAGGATGTCAGCGCAGTCGCAAAGGAATGTGCGCGCAAGGTTTGGAATACGTCATGCGCTTCGCTCAGGTCAGGATGCGCGATCTCAACAGGAATACCCATCGCGTCGAACTGCCGCGCTGCCTTTTCGCAGATTCCGGAAACTTCCGGCTCGACCGGCGTGATCCCCAGATCTGGGCTGAAGGCAACCCGCAAAGGCTTTGTCCGGCGCGCCGCCGCTGCCGCAAAACTCTCAGCAGGGCGCGGCAAGGAAAGCGGCTCGCGGGGGTCATCTCCGCATAGCGCATCGAAAAACATCGCGAGGTCGTCTACATCGCGTGCCATTGGCCCCTCGACCCCCAATGTCGAATAGGGATTAGCGCTCGGTCCGCCAGGAACCCGCCCCGGCGAAGGCCGCATTCCGACCACTCCGCAAAAGCTCGCCGGATTGCGCAGCGACCCGCCCATGTCTGATCCATTCGCCAGCCAAGCCGTTCCCGTCGCCAGCGCCGCCGCCGACCCGCCCGATGATCCGGCGGCGGACAGCGCGGTGTTCCAAGGATTGCGTGTCGCCCCGAATACCTCGTTGAACGTGTTGCCGCCTGCCCCAAATTCAGGTGTGTTGGATTTGGCGTAGACAATTCCGCCTTCACTCTCGATCCGTTGGACCAGATGGGATGAGTCTTTGGGGATATGATCTGCAAAGATTAGCGAGCCACTTGTGCTGAGAACCCCAGCGACATCGGACAAGTCTTTGATTGCCACCGGAAGCCCGCCCAGCAATCGCCGCTCCGTCGCCGGTTTCGCATCGAGCGCCTTCGCATGATTCCGCGCGCGGTCAAAACACAGGGTCGGCAAGGCATTGACCGGCCCATCAACTGCTGAAATCCGCGCTTCGAGGGCATCCAACAGTTCAACGCCGCTGACCTTTCCTTTGTGCAAAAGATCACGGATCGAGCGGGCGGATTGGGAGATCAGGTCCATTAAGGCGGCTCTACTTTAGACAAACGATGTAAATCATTACCATCACAGAAAAGCGTTTCCCTCCAGCCCGATAATCTCATAAAAGCACGCTTTCCGAGACCATTTGATTGTTGCTTGAGACTTAGGAGTCCGTGATGGGCTATCGCATCGTTGTCGCTGGAGCCACCGGGAACGTGGGCCGCGAATTGCTGAACATCCTCGCTGAGCGGGAATTTCCCGTGGACGAGATCGCTGTATTGGCATCGCGCCGCTCTCAAGGCCGCGAAGTTTATATGGGCGAAACAGAGCTTAAATGTCAGGACATTGAGCAATTTGACTGGACGGGCTGGGATATGGCCCTTTTTGCGATTGGATCAGAAGCAACGCAAAAATACGCACCCATCGCGGCGGCAGCGGGATGCGTGGTTATCGATAATTCCTCGCTCTACCGTTACGATCCCGATGTTCCGTTGATTGTGCCAGAGGTCAATCCGGATGCGGTCGAGGATTACAAAAACAAGAACATCATCGCGAACCCGAACTGCTCGACGGCGCAAATGGTCGTCGCACTCAAGCCGCTGCATGACCGCGCTAAAATTAAACGCGTTGTCGTATCGACATACCAGTCGGTTTCCGGTTCTGGTAAAGCCGCGATGGATGAGCTGTGGAACCAGACCAAGGGCATGTATGTCCCCGGCCAAGAGGTCGAGCCAAAAGTCTATCCAAAGCAAATCGCCTATAACGTCATCCCGCATATCGACAAGTTCATGGATGACGGATCCACTAAAGAAGAATGGAAGATGGTCGCAGAGACCAAAAAGATTGTCGATAAGTCGATCAAAGTGACCGCAACTTGTGTGCGTGTGCCGGTCTTTGTCGGTCACTCCGAAGCGGTGAACATCGAGTTCGAAGACCCGCTTTCGGCGGATGAGGCGCGCGATATTCTGCGCGAGGCTCCAGGTATTATGGTCGTCGATAAACGCGAAGACGGTGGTTACATCACACCCATCGACTGCGTTGGGGAGTACGCGACTTACATTAGCCGCATCCGCGAAGACTCAACCATCGACAATGGTCTCAACCTCTGGTGCGTCAGCGATAACCTGAGAAAAGGTGCCGCCCTCAACGCGGTCCAGATCGCCGAATTGCTGGGACGGCGCGTGTTGAAAAAAGGGTAAACGGCAAAACCGGAGACACGACCCGGCGAACCGTTTCGAGGTGCGAATACGCCTTCCGGCGCGCGCGCCGTCGATAACACGTCTTTAACGCCGACACTTCTCGGCCAGAGACTTTGCGTGCTTCGACTGGAATGTCGTCGAGCGCGAGGAGATTCTTCGCCCATTGAAATGCGTCTGTGAAGGCTCATTCAAACAAATTTTTGCTCACGCCACCGGCAATCTTTTTCCCGGTTAACCTTTGAACAATATGATTTTTTCCGGATCATTTTTTAGGGGAACATCTTAAGTCGGAGCTGACGGAATATGTTGGGAAGACGTCCTGGAAAACACTACCATGACATCGACGGTGCGCGCTCCGTCCTCATGTTCCCTCCGTCGCCCTTCATGCGGGTACGGTCTGCGCGCCAGCCAGACCGTGGATCAGGTTCGGCTCGCTTGACATTCCGGCTCCGAAACTTCCTTTTCTCCCGGTGCGGATTTCCTGAAAGGCGCGGTGAGTGGCGGCAGTACGATCTTTTCTTTTCAACATCTGTTTTTACACCTTCACGCTGTTTTGCGCGGCGGTGGCAGTGTTGACGTCACTTTTGCTCGGCACGCGAGCGATGCGTGCAATGTTTCGGCTGTGGTGCAATGGCACGATGTTCTTTGTGCGATGGGTGCTTGGGGCCAAGGTCGAAATCAGAGGCCGCGAGCATATCGGTCCTGATACAGCCTTGCTCGTCGCTAAACATCAGAGCGAGATGGACATCGCTGTAATGGGCACGGTCTTCCCGACCTATGGGGCGATTGCGATGCAAGAGTTGGACAATTATCCGCTTGTGGGCCGCATCGTGACGCAGCTTGGCCACATCAAAGTTAAAGTCGAAGGCCAGCGGCAAAACCAACTGCCCCAAGTCCTTGAGGGCGCAAAGCGCGTCAATGCTGAGGGCCGCCCGATCCTGATCTATCCCGAAGGTACGTTGATGCGTCCGGGAAAAAAGATGCGTTACCGAGCGGGCGCGTGGCATATCTATCACGAGTTGGGAATACCTGCCGTCCCTGTCGCAAAAAGCCTCTCGCTCGCATGGCCTCGCCGTGACTGGCGCAAGTTTCCGGCTCGCTGTGCCATTGAGTTTCTGGAACCGATCCCGCCCGGCCTCGGAAAACAAGAGTTCATGCAATTGTTAGAGGACCGCATCGAAATCGGCTCCAACGCTCTGATCCGAGAGTTTGCCACTCCCGAGGCGCTTAAAGACATCCGCTTCGATTACGAACACGATGGCGGCAGTTGGTCAGCCTATCGCAAACCGGATAAGCCTTCCGTTTAAGTCTCGACGCTTTCAATCTTCATTTCGGCGTGCCGCGTCGCGTCCAGCAACATCCCGTAACGCATCCGGGCAAATGCGACCTCGCTGTAGAGGCCGATGAGTTCGCGGATGGGACCGCCTAACCGCTCCAACCCCGAGACAAATGCGAGGATCACCCCGATCTCGGTCTCGCCATTGATGACCAGATACCCGCCATAAACGGTCACACCAAATGGTCCTAACGCGATTAGCAGGTTGTTGATCGACTTCATCATGTTTTTGGTCAGCGCAAATTTTTTCCTTAGACCGAAAATCCGATCCGTCAGCCCCAGATAAGGTCCGGGTGGCTCGCGGCCAATCAGTGCCTCTTCGGCATTGTCGACGATGAACCCGCCCAATTCGCGCACGGCAAGTGCGGTTTCTTTCGTCAACGCATTCATGCGCATCTGCGCGAGTGGAACGATGATGAATTGCGGAGAATAAAGCGCCAGTGCAATCGAGGCGACGAGTGGTTCGATCCAGAACATATACCCCAAGACAAAGACGACCGTGCCCACCTGCAACAGCGGTCCGGAAAAGGCGGCCCCCGCAAACCCACCCAGCTTTTGCGCCTCGCCGGTCAACATCGATACGACTGCGCCTTCGTCAATCTGATCGTCAGATTTATTCAGATGCGATGGCGGGGTCACGGTATAGATGCAGTGGTAGAGCGAACTACGCAGAGAATGCACCATTCGTGCGGCGATAAACTCCCGCTTTAGCTTCATGAGAAACTTGATCCCAGCGGCCAACAGCAACGCACCGATGTAAAACAGCGCCAATTGCAGCAGCAAGTTGGCGTCTTTGTTCGCAATCGCTTCATCGAGAATACGCCGCTGCAATTCCAGCGGCACCGGAGCCAAAGGCAGCAGCGCGAGAGTCAGGCCGACGACGATAATCTGACCCCGCATCGTGTGTTGCAGGATGTAGCGGTAGATGGAAGCGGGCAGGACGGCCATAATAACTCTAGTTGGCTAAAAACATCGCACCGTTGAGCGTAACCATCATGCAGCGCAAGGCCTCTACAATCACGAATTCGCGCGACAAATAAGTGACGTGGGCCAATTTCCTTGCCCAACGGCACATTCCACGTCTCTATATTTGCTCAGTTCCCTGCCAACAGGACGACTTAATTTGCCCCAAGAGCCCCTCCCCAAGACCCCAAGCGGCCTACTCTCGCTCATGGGTCAGCGGCGATTTGCGCCGCTGTTTTGGGTGCAATCCCTCGGCGCATTCAATGATCAGGTTTTCAAAACCGGCCTCTTGACGCTGCTGACGTTTCGTTTGGCCGATGAGCTGGACCTCAATGCCAGCCTGCACAATACCATTGGTGCCGCCCTCTTTATCTTGCCCTTTGCTATTTTCGCACCTACCGCTGGGCAACTGGCAGACGGCATCGACAAGGCCAGGATGATGCGCTTTGTGAAAGGGTGCGAGGTCGCATTGATGATCCTCGCGGCGATTGCCTATCAATGGCAAAGCCTGACGTTCCTTTATGTCTTGCTCTTTTTGATGGGCGCGCAGTCGGCGATGTTCGCGCCTATCAAGTATGGAATTCTGCCGCAATACGTGCGCGAGAATGAATTGATTTCAGCCAATGGCTTGATTCAAGGGGCGACTTTTCTTGCGATCCTCATCGGCCAGATTGCCGGTGCAAAATTGATCCTGACGGATGCCGGGGTGACGATTATCGGAGCTGTGGTCATCGGCGTCGCCCTTGTTGGATTGATCGCCAGTCTTTTCGCTCCCAACGCGCCGCCGCTTGGCCCGGCCCCCAAGGTTGATTGGTTCTTTCCGCGTGCGATGTGGGATGTGATTGTTGCGGGCCGCAAAGTGCCCAAAGCCTTTGAAGCCGTTCTTGCGATTGCATGGTTCTGGTTTGTCGGTGCGACCTTTCTCACGCTGTTACCGCCTTACTCGAAAGAAGCCCTCTATGGGGACGAGGATGTTTTTATCCTGCTTTTGACAACATTTTCGATTGGCGTTGCGATTGGCGCGGTGCTTTGCGGTCAGATCTTCGGGTCCGAGGCGCGGGTCCGCACAGCGGCTTGGGGGGCAGGGGGCATTGCCGTCTTTTCAATACTGCTGTGGCTCGCAACGGCAAATTACTCGGTTAACATGAGTTTTGGTGAGGGGGGAAACGTCGCCGCCCTTCGAACAGGGCTTGGTTTGGGGCCAGTTGGTATCGCTGAGTTTTTGTCGGTGCCGTCGGCTTGGGCAGTTTTGATTTGTTTTGCGATGCTTGCGGCATGTGCGGGATTGTATCTCACGCCGGTCAATGTTGTCCTTCAAGTCGAGGCACCCCCGAACGAGCGAGGCCGCTTTATCGCTTGCTCAAATACGGTGGACGCCGTGGCGATGTCGATGTCAGCCGCGTTATCCGCAGGTCTCACCGTTTTGGGTCTGGCGCAACCGACAATCTTTGCGTTGGTTGGTGCTTCAGGGATTTTTGCCGCGATTTGGGCTCGCGGGCACAAGCAATAAAACGAGCAGTCCGGTTAAGGACTGCCCGCTATCGAGCCCGTAATACTAGGCGACATTCGGACCCAATCTTCAGTCGTTATGATCGAGCAGCTTTGCGTATGTCGCTGGGATCGGTGGGGGAACCGATGCTTGCGTCGCAAGCTGCTCTGGGGGTCGTTACCGGCGAAAACCACGTCTAAAACCACGGCCACCTCTAAAACCACGTCCGCCTCGGAAGCTGCGGCCCCCGCGGAAGCCGCGATTGCCTCGAAATCCTCTGAAGCCGCGGTTAAATCCAAAGCCTCTTCGGAATCCGAAACCAAATCCGCGATTGAATCCAAAACCACGGCTAAATCCAAAGCCACCCTTGAATCCACCGTGGCCGTGAAAGCCGTGGCGATAAAATCCATTCGTTTTATGCAAGAGCGCGGGATCGAGCTTTTGCACGGGAACAGCGGCGAGTTTCTGACTCGCAGCAGGCGCAACCGGAGCTTCGACAATTGATTTTGCGATACTCGCAGGGGCGGCGGAAACAGTGTGCGCTTGTAGGCCAAGACCAGCAACCAGAGCGAGGACGGCGGGAAGAAGGCGTTTCATACAGGATTCTCCTTTTCAAGCTGTAATGGATAAGAAAGCACAGCGTGAAAAATCGGCAACGCACACGTTTTCACAAGCTAAGGTGAATCCGTGAAATTGCGGACGCGACCTTAGGAAATTTTACATCTTAACAGTATGTTAACGTGTAACAGAGTTGACGTTTGCGTAATCTTAACCCTGTTATCCCGCGAACGGATCGGTCACAAGAATCGTGTCGTCGCGCTCTGGCGAGGTTGAAAGCAGCGCTACGGGTGCCTCGATCAGCTCTTCGACTCGCTTGACGTATTTTACCGCAGCGGCGGGCAGATCTGCCCAGCGCCGTGCCCCTTCGGTCGATTCTGACCAGCCGGGCATCGACTCATAAATTGGTTCGGCTTTGGCTTGTAAAGAGGCGGCGGCGGGCAGATGATCATACTCGATCCCATCCACCATATAGCCCGTGCAAATCTTCAACTCGTCGAATCCATCCAGCACATCCAGCTTTGTCAGGGCGACACCGTTGATGCCAGAGGTTGTCGCGGTTTGCCGCACCAAGGCAGCGTCGAACCACCCGCAGCGACGCTTGCGGCCCGTCACGGTTCCGAATTCATGCCCGCGTTCGCCAAGGCGTTGGCCAATCTCGTCTTCCAGCTCGGTCGGGAACGGTCCAGCGCCCACACGAGTCGTATAGGCTTTGACGATCCCAAGCACGTAGCCGACCGCACCGGGGCCAACGCCCGATCCCGTAGCTGCCGCGCCGGCCATCGTGTTGGAAGAGGTCACATAAGGGTAAGTGCCGTAATCAATATCGAGCAACGCTCCTTGCGCACCTTCGAATAAAATCCGCTTCCCAGCTTTGCGGGCCTGATCCAATTCGCGCCAGACCGGGGCGGCAAATGGTAAAATCTTCTCGGCGATATCGAGCAGTTCCGCCTTCAATGCGGCACCGTCCAGCGGCGCTTCGCCCAGACCTTTCCGCAGGGGATTATGGTGCGCGAGCAGCCTGTCGATGCGATTATCCAGCGTTTCTTCGTCGCCCAGATCGCCAAGACGGATCGCGCGGCGACCGACCTTATCTTCATAAGCGGGGCCAATCCCGCGCCCAGTGGTGCCGATTTTGGCTTTGCCCGCTGCTTCTTCGCGCAATCGGTCGAGGTCGCGGTGAACCGGTAGAATCAGCGGCACGGTTTCGGAGATTTTTAGGCGGTCCGGACCGACATTCACGCCTTGCTCGCCAATGCGGACAATCTCATCCAGCAGCGCCCAAGGGTCTAGAACAACGCCCGATCCAATCGCCGATTGCTTGCCTTCACGGACAATCCCGGAGGGCAGGAGAGACAGCTTATAAACCTTGCCGTCGATGACCAGCGTATGACCGGCATTGTGGCCTCCCTGAAAGCGAACTACGACATCAGCGCGTTCGCTCAGCCAGTCCACAATCTTGCCTTTGCCTTCATCGCCCCATTGAGCACCGACCACAGCAACGTTTGTCATTCGCAATCCCCTATCTGACAGCCGCGTAGGTGTAGCCCAAGCGAGGGGGTGGGGGAAAGGACTGAGTTTCGCAAATATGTGTCGCTGCAGAGCGAGTTCTCCGGGAAACAGCCTGTCATTCGAACCGGAACAGAAGAGGAGCGCGCGAAATGGCTGCGACGGATCACAAATTGCTTGATGGACGCGCGATTGCTGCGACGATCCGCGCCGAAGTTGAAACGGACGTGAATGCCCTCAAGGCAGAGGGATGGCCGGTGCGACTGGTTTCGATTTCGGTGGGTGATACGGAGGCCGCGCGGCTTTATGTTCGCAATCAGCAGCGTGCTGCCGAAAAGGTCGGCATGGACTTTGAGGCCCGCGATTACCCCGCAGATATCGGGGCCGAAGAGTTGCTTGGGATCGTTCATGGTTTGAATACGGACCGGCGCGTCACGGGAATCATCGTCCAGCGCCCGACTCCTGCACACCTGCCAGAGCGCGATATTCAGCGTCGGGTGCATCCTCTGAAAGACGTCGAGGGTATGCACCCGTCGAATATTGGCGATATCGTTTATAATGATTTGCGGATGGGGCCGTGTACCGCCGTGGCGGCCGTTGAGATGCTCAAGGCCACGAAAATGAGCCTTGAGGGACTGGAGGTCACAGTCATCGGCCATTCCGCTATCGTTGGAAAGCCCATCGCGTTTCTCCTTATGGCGGAGGGCGCGACGGTCACAGTCTGTCACCATCAAACCCGGAATCTCGCGATGCACTCGCGCTCGGCGGATGCGGTATTTGTCGCGGTGGGCAAGCCGGGATTGGTTCGGGGAGATATGCTCAAACCGGGGGCTGCGCTGATCGACATTGGGATTAATCAGGTTGAGGGCCGCGTGGTCGGTGATGCTGATTTTGGCAGTTGCGCGGACGTTGCAGGGTGGATCACGCCAGTTCCGGGCGGCGTCGGACCGGTCACGGTCGCAACGCTCCTGCGAAACGCCGTCACCGCCGCGCGCTTACAACGGGACCGCTATCTCGAAGACTTCGGCGATGCAGAGACAACCCGCGCCTGAGTGTCTTAATCGCGGGGAAAAATACTCCGCCGCTCCGCACATTTCAGCGCGACGCGGCTCAACCGCCAGCGCCTCCCGCCCGGCATCCGGGGAGAGGTGAAAGGATCA
>CAZJWF010000018.1:0-37331 GCA_964549375.1 uncultured Neomegalonema sp. | reverse complement strand
TTCCCGACATGAGTCTTTTCGCCAAAATCTTGCTGCGCCGTTGCGATCTCGTTTAGGGGATAGGTCTTATGCAATAGCGGCCTGATTTCGCCGCGTTCGATATACCCGATCAGATTCGGAAAAATTGGCTCATCCCAAGCGGTGCAGCCGATCAGCGTCACGTCTTTGAGGTACATTTTCCGCATGTCCATCTCGACCATCGGTCCGGCAATTGCGCCTGAGGAGACATAGCGCCCGCCCCGCCGTAAGACCTCTAGCATTGTGCCAAAGCCCGCTCCGGCGACATTGTCGATGACAACATCGACGCTCTCCGCGCCCAGTGCGGCAACCGGATCGTCTGAGCGATCAAGGAGCCGATCCACTCCGATTTCGCGCAACGCAGCGTGTTTTGCTGCGCTTGAAATTCCAATCACCTCAGCCCCGCGCCGTTTGGCGAGTTGCAGGGCCGCTGAACCGACGCCGCCCGATGCGCCTGAAATCAAAACTCGCATGCCTTCGCGAACATTGGCGCGATGGATCATGTTTTCGGCGGTGCCATAGGCACAAGGAATTGTCGCCAGCTCCGCATCGCTCCACTCGCAAACTACCGGAAAGATTTCGGACGCTCGCACTTTGACAAACTGAGCAAATGCGCCGTCGAAATCTGACCCCATCCAAATATTGTCGATCGAGCCAAAGCCGTCGTCCCGTTGGCATGACCGCACGAGGACACGCAGGCCAATCAAGGAAAGATCTTCCGCCGCGACGACTTCGCCGCAGCAGTCAGCGCCTTGAATGAACGGAAACGGCGTCGCGGCATTCCAACCGCCATCATCGCGTGCGGCCTCGCCTGTTTCGCCCGTGCCCTCGGTGACTGAGTCCGAATACCAACCAAGCCGCGTGTTGATCTCGGTATTATTCACCCCAGCGGCCAACACCCGCAACAGAACCTCTCCCGGTTCCGGAACAGGTTTCGAGACCTCGCGATAGTCTAGCTTTTCGTACCCCCCGGTCCCAGTAGTCACGACCGCAAGCATCTTGTCAGAGGAGTTCATTCCCGGCCCCGCACGCTTCTGATTGCACCGTTTGTGAATCATTGCGATGCTGACGTCAAACAGGGCTATTGAGGACGTGATGACGCAAACTGCTATTCCTTTCCTCTTTATGCGTGGCGGGACATCTCGCGGCCCGTATTTTAGTCGTGCCGACTTGCCCAAAGATGCGAAGACGCTTGCTCAGGTGCTCAGGGCCGTTTTGGGAACAGATCATTCCTTTTGTATTGACGGCCTCGGCGGCAGTTCAGCGGTAACAACCAAAGTCGCGATGTTGTCACGCTCCGATGATGGCTGGGCGGACATTGATTATTTCTTCGCACAATTTGATCCCGGCAGCGAATTTGTCGATTTCAAGCCGACCTGCTTCAACATCCTTTTCGGTGTAGGTCCGGCAGCGATTGAGATGGGGTTGATTCCTCCGAAGACCCCGCAAACGGAAATCAAGATCCTGGCAACAAATACCGGAGCCAGAGTCATCGCTACTATCGAGACGCCAGACGAGGTTAATTACGAGGGCACGGCCGCGGTCGATGGTGTGCCCGGCACTGCAGCGCCTGTCAGCGTTCGTTTCTTGGACACTGCAGGTTCGGCGACAGGCGCTTTATTGCCCACGGGCCATCGCACTGACCGGATTGGTGGGATCGAGGTGACATGTTTGGACCTCGCTATGCCGGTCGTTATGACCCGTGCAGAAGAATTCGGCAAAACGGGATATGAGACCGCCGAAGCGCTTAACGCTGATCATGATTTCATGACCCGGATGCTGAACATACGCCTTGAGGCCAGCGAAGCGATGGGAATGGGTGATCCAACCCATTCTGTGATCCCCAAATTTGCGCTTCTCGCCCCGCCCCGCAGCGGAGGGGCCATCACCGCGCGCTATTTTATGCCTTGGAAGTGCCACCCGACAATGGCTGTCTCCGGCGCACAATGTATCGCCGCTTGCGCCTTGATGACGGGGACGGTCGCCGAGGGTCTGTCTCAAATCCCACGAGGCGGACCCGCAAACATTCGGGTTGAACATCCCGCTGGAAGCATCGACGTGTTTGTCGACTATACAGCGGACCCTTTCACGATCCATAGTACAGGACTTACCCGAACCGCCCGCAAACTCGCCGCAGGTGAAGTCTTTATTCCTCGGTCTGTATGGGTTGCTCGATAACGCTCGAAGCAGTTACGCGCCGAGTTCTCGCACGACATAGCGAACGGATTTTCCTTGCCCTTCCATCACCATATCCTCCAGCGGCACAAACCCCATACGGTCGTGGAACGCCTCGGAGACGACGTTCAAAGGGGCGCAGTTAAACTCCGCGACCACTCTTTCCAGCCCCGCTTCGCGTGCCCAATCGAACAGACCCTCATAGAACTGACGTGCCCGACCTTCGCCGCGCCGCACAGCGGCTACTGCCACTCGGTCCACATAGGCAAACCGGGCGTATCGCTTTTGAAACCACAGGAAATTCACGCTGTCATAATTGGCATCCTGATCGAAGGCCAAAAGCATCCCGTCCTCACCAATCGCCCGCGCATACGTCGTTCGCTCCACCACATGCTTAAATTCGTCGAATGTCAGCGAAGATAGCTCCAGCGCATGATCTTGATTCAGACGGTGCAGCGCAGGCAGCAGGTCGGGGGTGATGGGGTGCGGTTTCATATCCGCTGTGGTACGAAACCCGCTATGACCTCGCAACCCTCAGACCCCTCTACGGACATCCGCCCGATCATTGGCGACCCATCCTATCATCCGCCGGATGGCCCGCTCGTGATTTTGCATGAAGACGATGAAATGCTGATCGTCGATAAGCCCGCAGGGTTGCTCTCTCAACCGGGAATGAGGCCCGAACTGGCGGATTGTCAGGAATCGAGGGCACGGGCTTATTGTCCGGCGGTGACTCTTGTCCACCGCCTTGACCGGGATACGTCCGGTATTTTGATCTTTGCCAAAACGCCCAAAGCTCACCGCCACCTTGGACTGCAATTTGAACGGCGGCATCTAAGCAAACGGTATACTGCTGTTGTCTGGGGCGATATCGCAGGAGATAACGGCGTGATCGACGCCCCGATGCGTTCAGACTGGCCCAACCGGCCCATGCAGAAAATCTGCGAAACCGGCAAACCAGCGCAGACAGAGTGGTCCGTTGATCAACGCGCGACGGCAACGACCCGCCTGACGCTCAATCCATTAACAGGGCGCACTCATCAGCTTCGCGTGCATCTGCTGAGCATTGGGCATCCGATACTTGGCGATGTCCTCTACGCCCCGCCGGAAGCAGCCGCAGATCGTCTACACCTGCACGCGACTGAAATGACTATTCGCCACCCGGTGGGGGGGGCGCCATTGACAATTTCTTGCCCTTGCCCGTTCTGATCGACATTCATCCGTTAACTGCGAATTAACAGTTTAGACCCCTGAAACGGCGTTTCGCGTCACTGAAACGCATTTTGAGGTAAAAATTTTGCGGTTTTGGGCAGAAATCTATTTTCACCGTCGTTCATAATATTTAGGGTCCGCGCGAATATATCTTTCACGAAGTTCGCGTATTCACACGCAACCCCAATTACCAAAAGAGGCACCGATGAGAGCCACCCGCGTCGTTCAGAAAATTCTGGCCAACTACGAATCCGACAATCCCGGCACCAAAGCCAACCTTTGCCGCATCTTGATGAACGGTAAACTCGGCGGTACAGGCAAGATGATCATTTTGCCCGTGGACCAAGGGTTTGAGCATGGCCCGGCGCGCAGCTTCGCCCCGAACCCGGCGGCGTATGATCCTCATTATCACTTCCAACTCGCGATTGATGCTGGGCTGAATGCGTTCGCCACGCCTCTGGGCATGATGGAAGCGGGTGCCGATACTTTCGCGGGTCAGGTTCCAACGATCCTAAAGGTAAACTCCGCCAACGCTCTTCTCCCGAATGAAGCTGGCAAAGACCAAGCCATCACCGGCAGTGTCGATGACGCCCTGCGCCTTGGATGTTCGGCTATTGGTTTCACCATCTATCCCGGCTCAGCAAAGTCTCTGGAGATGATGGAAGAGATCACGATGATGATCGAGGAAGCCAAGGCCAAGGGAATCGCTGCCGTTGTCTGGTCCTATCCGCGCGGTGAAGCGATCACTAAAGCGGGCGAATTAGCCATCGACGTATCATCCTATGCCGCGCACATGGCGGCCCTGCTTGGCGCACACATCATTAAGGTGAAACTCGCAACCGCCGACATGATGCAAGACGAAGCGAAAAAGGTCTACAAGTCCGAAAAGATCGCCGTCAAAACCCAAGCTGACCGTGTTGCGGACGTCGTGAAGTCCTCGTTTAACGGACGCCGCCTTGTGGTCTTCTCAGGCGGTTCGAAAAAGGGCGCGAATTCGGTTTATGACGATGCACGTGCCATCCGCGATGGCGGCGGCAACGGGTCGATCATTGGCCGCAATACCTTCCAACGCGAACGCGGCGAAGCCCTCGAAATGCTCGGCAAACTGATCGAGATCTACAAAGGCAAAGCATAACGCAGCCTCGACAAATCGGACTTAAACCGAGTAGAGATCAAACCCCGGCCCCAAAGACAGGGCCGGGGTTTTTCTTTGTGGGATGCAATGGCTGAAGAAATCTGGATACCGACCTCAAGAGGTCAACTCTTCGCGTGCCGTTGGACGCCCGACGCGGCCCATCCGACAAATCCGCCCATCATTTTGCTGCACGACTCTCTTGGGTGCACAACGCTGTGGCGTGATTTTCCCGAGCGATTGGCGCGGCGCACCGGACGGACCGTCATCGCCTATGACCGGCTCGGCTTTGGCCAATCCGATCCACATCCGGGCCTGCTGACCCCGCCCGGTTTTATCACCGACGAAGCCAATGGCGATTTCAGCGCCGTGATCGAGCATTTCGATATCTCAAAGTTTATCGTCCTCGGCCACAGCGTCGGCGGCGGCATGGGGGTTGGTATCGCTGCGACGACACCGATCCAATGCAAAGGTCTGATTTCAATTTCAGCGCAGACTTTTGCCGAAGAAAAAACGATTGAAGGTGTGAGGACGGCTCAGAAGACGTTTGCAGAACCGGAGCAAATCGAACGCCTGAAGAAATATCATGGCGACAAGGTTGAATGGATTTTGAGTGCTTGGATTGACAACTGGTTATCGCCCGCCTTCGAGGGTTGGTCTCTTACTCCCCTCATCGGAGCCATCATCTGCCCGATTTTGACGATCCACGGCGAGAACGATGAATACGGCAGCCCCGCCCATGCAGAGCGCATAAAACAGCGCGCGACTACGCCGGTTACATTGTCGGTTCTACAAGGTGAGGGGCACGTTCCGCATAAGAGCAATCCGGAAGCCGTTCTAACGTCAATAGACGCATTTCTTACGTCTTAGACGAAGGTCAAATCGTTCAGGTGCATCGCGACACCCTTGTCGATGTAGGTATCGTCCACACCGATTGAGATCATATCTGCGCCCATCTCAGCCAGCATGTTGGCGTGATCCGGCACCATTGCAAATGCAGTCGCCCGCTTGCCTGCAGCCCTGGCCGCCGCGAAGACGTGCTTCACGATATCCAGCGTATCGGGTCCATAGGCATCAGGGTGCCGGTTTTGGCGGACTGAAATCGATAAATCGCCCGGCCCGATGAGGATGCCGTCGATACCATCAACAGCGACAATATCTTCCACCGCATCCACTGCTTCACGCGTCTCAATCATCGCCAAAGCGAAGGACGCATTATCAATACCATCCAAATATTCCGGTACGGTGACACCATAAGTCGATGCCGCATAGCGCGGCCCGAAAGATCGCTCGCCGCGCGGAATGTATTTCATCGCATTCGCAAAAGCTTGCGCGTCCTCAACCGAGTTGATCATGGGCGCAACGACGCCCAACGCCCCAAAATCCATCACGCGGGAGGCCGTATCCCAGCGTCCCACCGGAATGCGAACCAACGGCGCTTTACCCTTACCTACGACGGTGCTGATCCCGTCTAGGACAGAACGTTCGTCCAAGAACCCGTGCTGCATATCCATCAGCACGCCTGCAAAATCGTACCCGGCAACCATGCCCAGATAGCGCGGGTCAGACATTCCACACCATGCAATCGGTGCTGGTTTACCCGCATCCATCCGCTCAATCAGTCGCCGCATACCACTCATCTCCAATTGGGTTTCCTCGTAACGTCGCCGCTAGGCCTCGAGAACCGCGACACCGGGCAGAGTCTTGCCTTCAAGCCATTCAAGGAAAGCCCCCCCAGCGGTGGAAACATAACTGAATTTCTCACCTGATCCAGAGGCATTGAGTGCGGCCACTGTGTCTCCGCCTCCCGCAACAGACAGCAAAGCGCCCGACGCGGTGAGTTCGGCAGCGGCTTTCGCCGCAGCATTGGTCGCCATATCAAAGGGTTCGATTTCAAACGCGCCAAGCGGGCCATTCCATACCAGCGTCTTCGATGCTTTAAAGCGGTCAACAACGGTCGCCACGCTATCCGGCCCCGCATCCAAGATCATCATTTCATCTGGACAGGCGTTTGCGGGCACGGTCTTGTTTGGGGAATGGGCGGCGAAGCCTTCGGCCACAACCACATCGCTTGGCAAGATCAAATCACATTTTGCAGCTTTTGCCCGGTCCATGATCTCACGAGCTGTATCGAGCATATCGTGCTCGCACAGCGATTTCCCGACCGCGTGGCCCTGCGCTGCAAGAAACGTATTCGCCATGCCGCCACCGATCACAACGGCGTCCACTTTTTCCAGCAAGTTGCCGATAAGATCGAGTTTCGTGGAGACTTTCGCCCCACCAACTACCGCGACGACTGGGCGTTCGGGCGCAGATAATGCTTTTTCGAGCGCTGTCAGTTCGGCTGCCATCCCCAAACCTGCCACCGCAGGCAGATACTCGGCGATCCCAACCGTCGACGCATGTGCGCGGTGCGCTGCGGAAAAGGCATCATTGACGAAGACGTCGCCGTTGACCGCAAGCGCCTTGGCAAACGTCGCATCATTTTTTTCATCACCCGCATGATAGCGCGTATTTTCCAGCAACAAGATTTCCCCGTCACCGAGCGCAGCCACCGCCTCAGCCGCCGGATCACCAATGCAATCATCGGCAAATCGAACCGTCCGATTTGACGCTCTGGCCAGAGCGTCCACAACGACACTGAGCGACATTTCAGCGACGCGATGTCCCTTTGGTCGCCCGAAATGAGCCAATAAGATGGGCTTTCCGCCAGCTGCAATCACCGCTTCTACTGTAGGTAATATGCGACGAATTCGGGTGTCGTCTGTGACGGTCGTACCATCAACCGGCACATTCAGATCCACACGGATCAGGACTCGTTTTCCAGAGAGATCAGTTTCGGACAGGGTTCTGTGAGGCATGGAAAATCCGCTGTTGCGTTAGGGTGCGCCAGCCATAGCTGAACCACCCTGCCCTGCCAAGCGGGTCAGGTCAGTCGGTCACGACCTGTACGTCCGTTACTGGGGACTTCCATTGTTGAATCAGCCGCTCCGCCTCCAACCGAGCCTGTGTGTCGGATTGCTCCAAACAGGCGAGATAGGCATTGGTTGCAGAAATATGCGCCTCTAGCTGCGCTGTGACCGCATTGACTGTGGCCGCATCCAGCGTGCTTCTGTCGGGTAAGACCGGTGCGACAGGTTTTACGCAGGCTTGGGCAAAGGCAGCCGACGACATCATCGTAAAGATGAACGTGGCGGCAAGGTTCCGGCTGAGTTGATCAATCATCATCGTCACCGCTCTGACAGTTCTATCTGGTGGTCCCCATCGGGGAAGATCGCCCCTCTCCCCAATATGGACCACCTAGGTAGTAATGAACGCGCTTTCAGGCAATTTTACGACAATTTATGCATCGCAACAGCCGTGTCGCTCATGCGGTTTGAGAAACCCCATTCATTATCATACCAAGACAGGACACGAACGAGGCGACCATCCATCACTTTCGTCTGAGGCAGCGCGAAAGAAGATGAGTGTGGGTCGTGGTTGAAGTCAATCGACACCAGCGGTTCGTTGCTGGCCGCCAAAACACCCTTCATCGGGCCATTCGCCGCCGCCGTCATGGCTTCGTTGATCTCCTCGACGCTCGTTTCGCGCGATGCAATGATTTTCAGATCTACCACCGAGACGTTTGCCGTCGGCACACGGATCGCGGTGCCGTCCAGCTTTCCGTCAAGCTCGGGTAGCACCAGACCCACGGCCTTTGCTGCACCAGTCGATGTTGGGATCATCGACATGGCCGCCGCACGAGCGCGGTAGAGGTCAGAGTGCATGGTATCAAGAGTTGGCTGATCACCCGTGTAAGCGTGAATCGTGGTCATGAAACCACTTTCGATGCCGACGGTATCGTTCAGAACCTTTGCCACCGGCGACAGGCAGTTAGTGGTGCAAGAAGCGTTTGAAACGATGAGATCATCATTTGTGAGTGTTTGATCATTTACGCCGTAAACGATGGTTTTCGAGGCGCCTTTAGCCGGAGCCGAAACCAGAACGCGGCGCGCGCCAGCTTTGAGGTGCATCGCGGCCTTTTCCGCATCGGTGAAGATTCCGGTGCACTCCATCGCGATGTCAACGCCATGCTCTTTCCAAGGCAATTCTTCTGGATTGCGGATCGCCGTTACTTTGATGGCGTTGCGACCCAGATTAATCGAGTCGCCGTCTACCTTAACGGTACCGGGGAATTTCCCATGCACGGAGTCATAGCGCAGCAGGTGCGCATTTGTGTCGACCGGACCCAAGTCATTGATCGCGACAACTTCGATGTCTGTGCGGCCACTCTCGTAAATTGCGCGGAGCACATTCCGACCAATCCGACCAAAACCGTTAATCGCAACACGAACCGTCATCGTTATCTCCTTGGGGTAAATGCAAGATCGAACAGGGATTACGTCGATCCGATTGCGGTGCCGTTAACATGGGACGCCCTGCTTGCAAAGACCAAGGCCGTTTTTCTCTTCCCTGAAAGCGCGAACCGTCGCATGCTATTACGTAAAATTTATCAGAACGCGGATAGTGGCGCGCAATGCAACCGCTGTGATACGCCTTCTACCTCAAGATATCGGGGGGATGATTCGAATGCAGGGACCAAGCATGTCGGCAAGCAAGCTTGAAATGTCAGTGGAGCGCTTTAACGCAGCTTTGAGTGGTTTGAAAGTATCTGCGGACAAAGTGAAAAATGCGCAACCCCTGACCGAGCAAGAACGTTCAATAGCGGTGGCTCGGATTGATCAAGCGATTGGCGCGCTTCAGCGTGTGTTAGGTGATGGAGGGGTCAATGCCGCAGGTCAACGTTGAGATCAACGGGCGTTCTTATCGCTTAAGTTGCGGTCCCGGCGAAGAAGAACACGTTATCGCGCTGTCGCGCCGAATTGACAAACATGCGTCAAGCGTCGGCAAAGCCTCGACTCCCTCCGCTGAAATCCAATCCCTTGTAATGGCCGCGCTGATGCTCGCGGACGAACTTGAGGAAACGGAGGCGAAGGCCGAGGAACTATCGGCTCAGGTGAGCGGCCTCAAGGGTTCCGGTGTTGGCGGAGCGCCTGACGAGCGTATTGCCGAAATGGAGAACGCAATTTCCGATATGCTCGATAAAGCCGCCGCAGAAATCGAGTCGGTCACAGTTGATCTGGAAAAAGCCGTCTAAAACCCTCTTAAAGCGTGAACGCTGTCCGTTTTATTCACGTTGCTTAGCGCGCGGTCCTGACGTTATTGTCTGCTGAAAATGACAAGACAACGAGGCGGATCGAATTTTGGCGATCAGGCAAGCTCATCGGTTTGAGATCCGGGCACTCACGACGAGCACGCTCGTTTTGTTTTTATTGGGCGTTTCCGGTTGTGGATCGCTGTCGAGCGTCCCGGGGGTTGGCGAGCTTTTCGGCGAAGATGAGAGCGAACTTTTTGCCGATCCCACGGCTCAAGCGGGTGTGGACTACGAAATTTCCGTCAAGGGATTAGGCGTCGGCGATAATCCCGATGAAACAGCCGAAAACCTGCGAATGCTTGAGATCGTCAAAAGTCAGGCGAGGGTCTTCAAACTGCAGGAAAAACCACCACCCTCCGTTGCCTTGCTCAAGCGCCGCGCGGCGGCAGATGTTGCCTTGGTCGAACGCGCCTTAAAGTCGGAAGGGTATTACGAAGGAACGGCGATCATTTCGGTCGATGACAAGGAAAAACCAATTCCCGGCACCGAAGAGGACACGCCCGTCGTTGTCGAAGAACCCGACAACGACGATCAGGAACGCCCTAGGCCGATCTTTAATGATATCGCGGACCCTGATGTTCCCCCGATCGTCAATATTTTTGTCCGCAAAGGCCCGCGCTATGCTCTCGCGCGTCAAGGGGTTCAAATTGAGCCAGCTGTCTCCCCTGAAATTACCGAGCGGGTTCAGGAGGCCGTCGCCCAAAATGTCGGCGGCCCCGCACAGGGCCGAGCCGTTGTTGATGCGGAACAGGCGGCATTAGGCGAGTTAAATCGGGTAGGCCGCCCTTACGCCAAGAAAGGAAAGCGCCGGGCGGAGGCAAATTTCGATCTTGATACGCTCGATGTCGTCACGACGCTCGATGCAGGACCTTTCACCGTCTACGGCGACACAAAAATCACGGGCCTACGCGAAGTTGAAGAAGCGTATATTCGCGACTTTATCACGTGGAAAAAAGGGGAACCCGTTTCCCGTGCTGATCTGCGGGCCGCACAACGCCAACTAGCAGGAACGCAGCTTTTCGGCTCCATCACTGTTGAGATTCCGTCGGAACCACCTGAAGATTTAGCCGAAGGTGAAACGTTTTTCGCGCCTGTCCTGATCACGACTGAAGAAGGCAAGCACCGAACGATCTCAGGCGGCGCAAGTTTTTCGTCCGAGGACGGCCCAGGCTTACGCGCCAAATGGGAACATCGAAATTTGTTTGGGCAGAACGAACAATTTTCTGTTGAAGCCGAAGCTGATACAAATCGGCAGAGCCTTGATTTGACTTACACAAAGCCGCGATACTCAAAGATTACGCGAGACCTCGTTGGCAATCTCGAACTCTTCCGCGAAGATGAAGACGCATTTGACGCCCTTGGCGCGACTGGTTCTTTGGCGATCACCGAACAGTTCAATCCAAACCTAAAAGGCTCGCTCGGTATTGGATTCGAAGCGGCACAAATCAAAGAAGACGACGAGACTAACGAAAGTTACATCTTCGGTCTCCCTGCAAGTCTCGCTTATGATGACACGAACGATTTGCTTGATCCGACCATTGGGGTTCGTGCAACCGCCGCCGTAGCGCCTTGGGCCGGGCTGTTCGACGGTGACAAAACGGCGTTCTTAGTGACTGACCTGCACGGATCGACCTACATCCCGTTTGATCGTGATCATAAATATGTACTCGCCTTGCGTGGACGCGCGGCGGCAGTGTTTGCCGAATCGAGTGAGCGCGTTCCCACCAATCGGCGGCTGTTCTCTGGCGGTGGTGGTTCCGTGCGTGGGTTCGAAACGCAGGCCGTTGGACCATTGGGCGATGACGGCGATCCGGTCGGCGGTTTAACAGCAGCAGAACTTGGTATCGAGGGTCGCCTACGTTTTGGCAATATTGGCGTTGTGCCTTTCGTAGATGCTGGATTGGTCAGTCAGGAACTCTTCAGTGAGTACGACGAGATTCGCGTTGGTGCGGGTTTAGGCCTTCGGTATCACAGCCCTGTTGGCCCAATCCGCCTTGATGTCGGTTTCCCACTCAATCGCCGTGGACGCGATCCTGACTTTCAATTTTATATCAGCATCGGGCAGGCATTCTGATGGCTGGTTTCCTTTCGCGTCATCTCAAAAAACCGCTCCTCGCGAGCTTTTTCGCGTTGAGCATTGGCACAGCGGCATCACCGGCCCATGCGTTTCTCGATTCTGAAAAGGCATGGAATGATCTTCTACAATTCGCCGTGCGCCAGATTAACGCGCCCGGTGAGTTCGAGATCGAACTCGGCAAAGTCACAAAACCCGAAGACGGCTTTGCGCTGATTTCAACGCTCAAGGTCAAAGACGCGGATGGCGTGTGGCTGGATGCGTCGGGATTGCTGGTCGATTGGAATCCGACTTCGCTGCTGCGCGGCCGGTTCTCGTTTGAAACCCTCTCCGCTGACGACGTAAAAGTCCTACGCGCGCCTATCGGGCGGGGAGATCCACCAGGCGAGGAAGCGCAAATCGACTTCGCGTGGCCGCGCCCGCCTGTGACGATGGTCGTCGAGACTTTGCTGATCAAGCGCATCGAGATTGCCGAAGGTCTGCTCCCTCAAGACATTACGGCAAAAGTCGAAGGGCGCTTTCTCGACAAGGACGATATTCAAGAAGCCACTTTGGGCGTTACAAGGCTCGACCGTCCCGGCGACTCAATTAATCTCGGAACGCGGATCGACTTTGACGACCTCGATATTTCATTCTCGCTTGAAGCTGCGGAGGCACCCGGTGGACTGGTCGCAGAACTTGCAGGTTTGCCAGAAACCGAGGCTCTCGAAATTACCGCAGCAGCATCAGGCAACCCCGACGCCCTGCCCTTCACAGTCTATGCCGATATAGGCCAAATCGGAGTCGCCGATGGCGAAGGCGTTGCGAGATGGAACGAGAAAATTGCGGTCACGTTCGACGGCGAAATCAGCCCCGGTGAAGAAACATCAGGTCAATGGCGCACCGCTCTCGGCGACGCGGCAAAGATCAAGCTGGATGCCGAACAAACCGACGCGGGTGCATACCTGCTGAATACCTTCCAGATCGACAGTGAGGCATTTCGCTTCATGGGCGATGGCACGGTTGATCCTGAAGCCAACACAATCGACCTAGATTTCGATTGGACGGCAAGTAATATCGACGCCCTTAATGCAGTGATGGCTCCGTCAAAGGTTTCTGCGCTGAGCGGGACGGCGACCGCCGTTGGCGCGTTGAATGCTCCCAAAGTCGACGTGAACGCAGTCGTTCGCGATTTAACTGCAGGTTTCGGCAGCGTTGACGCGATGGATTTGGTGATCGATTCCAAACCACAGGCTGCAAGCGATTCTCAAACCCAGCGCTTTTCGTTCATCGCCAAAGCTGATGGGCTGCTCCTGAATGATGATGCATTGCAGGAAGCACTCGGAGAAACACCCACATTTCGCGGCAATGGTGCGTTTTTCGGAGCCGAGAATCGCATTGCCGTGGAACGTATCAATATTGAGGCTGCTTCGCTCGATCTGGATGGGAATGCCGATTTCGATCTAACCAAAGGCTCGCTCGATGCAGAACTGAGCGGTGCCGCCAGACAGCTTGGCCCCTTCCTACGCGCCGCAGGCTTACCAGTCGACGGTGTTGCCGAGTTGGCCATGAAAATACAGGGCCTTAGTGGAACATCGGTCGAGCGGATGTTCCTAAATGCCCAACTTTCGCAATTGACATCCGAAGACCCGAACACAGCGGCGATCATTGGCGAGACTGCAGTTCTTGAAGCACTGCTGGTCGAATCCGATCCTGGCGTCGTCGATGTCGAGCGCGGATTTTTTGAGAGCGCAACCCTGCGGGCGGAGGCCAAAGGCCAATTCTCAATCCCCGCCGATACTGTCAACTTGACGGTCGATTGGCGGCTAAAAGACGCCGCGCGCATTGCCCCAGTCATTGCCCCTGCCAAACTTGGTGCGGCAGAGGGCGACGCGATTCTGAAGGGCACGCTGTCCGAACCAAAAATTGATCTCACCGCCGTTGCTGCCGATATTGACTTCGAAGGATACGGTGCCGACCGCGCAGAGGTGACGTCTAGCTTACAAATGCGGAAAGACCTGCGCGCACCGTTTTCGATGACCTCCTCGGTTGAGGGTTTTCGCGCGCCCGATCCGACCCTCGCTGCATTGGTCGGCTCTAACCCAAAGATCAGCGCGACCGGGCTCTACGATACCGCGACTTCATTGATGACCCTAAGCGAGTCTCAGGCTGCGATTGATGCTGGAGATTTTACGCTTCAGGGCGATGTCCATCTCAGGAAGCGAACCCTCGACGCCTCCTACACCCTCGTCTCACGCGATCTCGAAACCCTCGGGGCCGCCGCTAATGTGGAGATGAGCGGCAAGATCGACGCAAAAGGCTCTGCGGTTGGTTCCTTCTCAGCACCCGTCATATCAACCCGCGCTGACATCCGCGCTCTCAAGCTCTATGGATACAGTGTCGAGGCGATGGACCTGGATCTGACGACCGAGCCAGCCAGTAACGAAGGCGATGTGCCATTCGCACTAGACCTCGTCGCCGTCGCACCATCTCTCAACGACCCTGACCTTGATGCTTTGATTGGCAACAACCCCAAAATTTCAGGGAAAGGCAGTTTCAACCCTGAGAAAATGCGTGCCTCGCTGACCAGCTTTGTTGCCGAACTCGACGCGATCAACGCCACCGCGAAGGGCGATGTTGATGTTCAGAACAAAACGCTTGATCTCAACTTCGACCTAGATGCGCGCGACCTAAGCGGGCTGAGCGGCATCATCGGCAAAGATGTGAACGGCGCGCTGAAAGCATCAGGCAGCGCCTCCGGAGCTTTCACTGCACCAGAAGTAGATATTGACCTGGACGGCCAAGACCTCCGTTTCGATCAATATAGCGTCGGCTCGATCAAGGGCCGCGTTGATATGCAACAGGCGTTGGTTGGCTATGCACCTTTTGACATCGACGTGGTTGCCGAAGACGTTGATCTCGGCGATCCCTCGCTCAACGCCTTGATTGGTCCCCGTGCCGAAGTCACGGCAAAGGGCGAATTTAATCAGCTTGCCAAAGCTCTCCAACTCGACAGTGCCGAATTTGACCTTGCCGCCGCCAAAGGCACAGCCTCCGGCTCCATTGATCTCAGCAACCAACTTGTCGACATGATCTATGATGTCGATGTCAGCAATCTGGAACCCATCGGCGGTGTTGCAAATCTTGATGTAGCGGGTTCCGTCATCGCAAAGGGCAGCGCCAAAGGCCGCTTCTCTGCGCCGCAGATCGACACGACGATCACGGGACGTAACTTGCGTTATGAGGCGTATGAAATCACCGCCATCGACGGCAACGTTGACATTAAACAATCACCAGATGGCTTTGCACCTTTTGACGTCGACGTTAAAGCCTCTGGAGTAAATCTTGGTGATCCTGAATTAAACGCGCTGATCGGCCCACGTGCCACAGTCATTGCCAAGGGAGATTTCAACCAATCGACCCAAGCTCTCAATCTGGATAGCGCACGTTTTAATATCGCCGCTGCCGAAGGCACCGCCTCCGGCTCAATTGATCTCGGTAATCAACTCATGGACGTGATCTATGATGTTGATGTCAGAAACTTGGAACCAATTGGCAATGTTGCCAACGCGGATTTGGCGGGGTCCGTCATCGCCAAGGGTAGCGCCAAGGGCAGTTTTAAAACGCCTCAAATTGACGCTGCGATCAAGGGCAGTGATCTACGTTTCGACGCATATAAAGTCGACGCCATCTACGGCAAGATTGATATTCGACAATCACCTGATGGCTCTGCGCCATTTGACATCGACGTTACGGCCTCCGGTGTCGATCTTGGCGATCCCGCATTGAATGCGCTGATCGGTCCACGCGCTGCGATCATCGCCAAGGGGGATTTTGACCAGTCGACCCAAGCCCTCAATCTAGAACGCGCACGCTTTGACGTGGCCGCAGCGAAAGGCACAGCTTCCGGCTCAGTTGATCTAGACAATCAGAGCCTCGATTTGATTTACGATGTTGATGCGAGTGATCTGGACTCCATCGGCAATGTAGCAGGATTTGAACTTGCCGGTTCGCTTGACGCGAAAGGCAGCGCCAAAGGAAGCTTTGCTGAGCTACAAGTAGATACGACGATCAAAGGGCGCGAATTACGCTACGGGACGTATGAAGTTGTCACAATCGACGGCAGGATAAACGTTGAACAGTCAAGTGACGGCTTTTCACCATTTGATATTGACGTCGAAGCATCCGGCGTGGACCTCGGTGATCCCGCCCTTGATGCGTTGATTGGCCCGCAAGCATCTATCACTGCGAAAGGCGCGTTCAATCAAGCGACGAAAGCCGTGAATCTGGATAGTGCGCGATTTGATCTAGCCGCCGCAAGAGGCACGGCCTCTGGCTCTGTCGATCTCAGCGCACAGTCTATCGACGCAACCTATGACCTCGATGTCAGCGATCTAGAAGCTATTGGCAACGTTGCCGGGGTTGATCTCGGCGGCTCCGTTGCAGCGAAAGGCAGCGTAAGAGGTAACTTTACGGCCCCGCAAGTTGACACTACCCTTAACGGGCGCGATCTGCGCTTCGAAGCATATTCGGTTGCAAAGGTTGATGGCGAAATAGACATTCAGCAATCGCCAAGCGGCTTTGCACCTTTCGACATTGACGTCGTCGCATCAGGTCTAGATTTGGGTGATCCGGCGCTATCTGATCTCGTGGGGAATACAGCCTCCATCGCTGCCAAAGGCGCGTTTAATCAGAACGAACAAAAGCTTCGGATCGCATCAGCAGATGTCATCTCAAATTTCGCAACCGCGAGCGCAAGGGGGACGGTCAATCTCGCCGCTCAATCGCTTGATCTGGACTATGCCCTCAACGCCAAATCACTCAGCGCATTGCAACCCGTCCTGAAAAAAGACGTGGCGGGCGCATTGACCGCGACGGGTTCCGTTTCAGGTTCTTTCACCACACCCGCCCTAAAGACTAAGCTCAACGGTGAAGGGCTGCGCTTTGACAAATACGGCGTTGCCGCCATAGACGGTACGATCAGCTTTGATAGCAAACGATCAGGCGCTTCGCCGTTCGACATAGATGTGCGCGCAAACGGCCTCGACCTTGGTGATCCGGCATTTAACGGCGCATTAGGTCGCACTGCAATTATTGCTGCCAGCGGAGATTTCGATCAAGCCAGACAAGCCCTGAGTCTTGACGCCGCACGGGTTATTACAGACGCCGCGACAATCGCCGCATCTGGCGATATTAACCTGAAAGACCAGACGCTCGATATTGCCTACGATCTTGATGCAAAGGATCTGTCGCCCTTTTCGGCGATTGCTGGCAACGAATTGAGCGGCGCCGTCGAAAGCAATGGCCGTGCCTCCGGTTCCTTTTCCGCACCGCAAGTCAATACAAAGCTGAACGGCCAAGGCCTGCGATACGGCCCCTACTCGGTCGCACAGATTAATGGGCGTGTCGATGTGACTCAACGCGCCAACGGCCCTGCTCCCTTTGAGATTGATGTGACGGCAAGCGGCCTCGACCTTGGCGATCCAAATCTAACCGCCGCGGTTGGGAATGGTGCCTCAATCGTTGCCACCGGGACTTTTGATCAGACAGCCCAAGTCCTCAACCTGGCAAGCGCGAACGCCGCAACGGATGCCGCCAGCGCAAGTGCCTCAGGCACCATTGACCTTAAATCGCAGACAGTTGACGTCCTATATGATGTCGATGCCAGAAACCTTTCGGCTTTCGCGCCGATCATTGGAACAGACCTAAGTGGCGCTGTAAAAGCCAAAGGCCGTGCGACGGGTCCGTTTGTGACGCCGATGGTCAACACGACCCTCACAGGGCGTAGCTTACAATATGGAATCTACTCTGTTGGCTCGATTGACGGCACGATCAACATCCCACGCTCGGCCGAAGGCTTGGCGCCATTCGACGTTGACGTCACGGCCAGTGCGATCAGTACGGGCGACCCGGCGCTCGATGCTTTGGTCGGCGACAGCGCGCTGGTTCGTGCCAATGGACGTATCGACCAAAAAGCCAAATTCCTGGAGTTGGAAAGCGCACAGATTTCAACCCGCTCTCTTAACGCTGCCGCGGGAGGGCATATCGACCTCGGCACTCAAACCCTTGACGTCCTCTTCAGTATCAAGGCTGCGGATATTTCCCCGGCAACAGCACTGGTTGGAAAAGCTTTAGGCGGCGCGCTGGAGGCAAACGGGTCAGCACGCGGCAGTTTTGCCGCCCCCATCATCAATCTTGATGCTGTTGGAACGGGCCTAATCTTCGATACATACAGTGTCGGGCAACTGAACTTAAACCTCGCGATGGACGGGGCAAATGGCAGTGTTGCGCCCTTCACCCTCACCGCTCAAGCCTCCTCTCCTCGTCTCGGTGATCCGAACATAGATGCTTTACTGGGCGAACTTGTCACAGTCGATGCGCGCGGAACTCTGGACCAATCAGCGCTGTTTTTACGACTAGACGACGCGACGGTACGCGCCGCCACCGGAGCCGCGCGGGTCGCTGGGCTTATTGATCTCAAAGGCAAGCAAGTCGACGTCGGATATTCCGCACATGTGCCGTCACTGGGTCAGTTACAGCCGATCCTCGGTCAAACGATCTCAGGCGATGTTCGGGTTGATGGTCGCGCCACGGGGGGATTTGACGACCCACATACCGATGGAATTTTAGTTGGCTCTGGCGTTGTTTTCCAGACCTACGAGCTGAGTTCCGTCGTGGCCAGCTACAATCTAAGGAACCTCATCACAGGGCCGCGTGGCACGGCTTCGGTGGATGCACAAACGCCCTTCGGGCCGCTTGCCGCCAGCTCCAGCTTTGACCTCAGCGGCGGTGCGCTGCGTATTGATCAGGTCTCCGTGAACGGTCTCGGCATCAATCTCGATGGCCAATTCGAAGCGCTTCCCGGTGGATTGTATGCCGGAGACGCCCGTCTGGACGCCGCCGACTTGGGCACATTGGGGCAGTTTATTGGCCAAGACATTGGCGGAAGCGCAAACGGCACCGTCAGCCTTAATGCCCAAGATGGACGGCAAAACATCGCCGTCGATTTAACTGGCGGTAACTTGCGTTACGCACAGATTGCAAGCTTTGGGTCATTTTCTGTCAAAGGGATCGTCAATGATGCCCTCAGTCCTGATCCGTTCATTGACGGTCAGGCTTTTGCTGCCTCCGGCACAGCCTCTGGTTTTCCAATACAGCAAGTCACTGTCACCGCGCGTGGCACACTTTCAGCACTTGAGGCCAGCGTTGATGGAAACGGCGGCGTCACGGGTTCCGACAAACTGCAAACCAGCACTCTACTAAACCTCGTCAACTTCCCGCGCGGCGCCCAAGTTTATAACCTTGCTGCCAGTTATTTGGGCGTTCAACTCGCCTCAGCAGCACAATTCACATTGCGCGAGGTACCAGGCGGTGGGTGGCGTGCCGATGGGTTGGATTTGCGGATTGACGACGGCGAGATTGTCGGAGCGGCAGAATACTCTCCCAAAGGCTTGCTCGCGAATTTGCGGGTCCGCAACGTTCCCATGAAGCTTGCCGGATTGGCGGGGGTAGACCTGATACAAAGTGGTCGCTTGTTTGGCGACATGAATATCGACACGCGCGGCGCACCGCGCGGTGACTTCAACTTTAATGCAAAATCCATCCGCCTCAAAGGCGCACAACTCGACGATCCATTTGACCTTGATCTAATGGGTACGCTTGACGGGCAAGCAATGGATGTCGTCGCGCAGATAGAAAGCGGGATTATCAACCAACCACTGCGCGCCGTTGCCCGCATCCCTCTCAAACAAGTGCCCGGTATTCCGGTCCCGCTGCCCGACAATTTTGCGCCGTTTAGCGCCAGTGTTGATTGGGAAGGTGACGTATCTGAGTTCTGGGCTTTTGTGCCTGCGCCCAATCACGTCCTGTCCGGTCCTGTTGTCATCCGAGGCCGTGCCGCCGGCACCCTCGACGCACCTCAACTTGAGGGGGGCGCTATCCTCACCGGGGGCCGCTATCAAAACATTGAATTTGGAACCTTACTCGATCAGATCAATGCAACAGGCGATTTCACGCAAGATGGCCGCGTTGTCTTCGAGCTGACAGCCACCGACAGCGTCACAGGCACCGTCGCCGCGCGGGGGTCTTATCTCGTTGCCGACGGGACCATAGATGCAGGTATCGACCTGAACCAAGCCGCGCTCGTCCGCCGAGACGATGCTACGGCAGTGATCTCTGGTACAGCGACTGCAAAGAGCGAAGGCAACGACATCGCTGTCCGCGGTGCCTTCCGCACCAATTACGTTGAATTGCGCTTGATCGGCGGGTTCGGCGGATCAGTGATTGTCGTGGATGCAATTCCGGTTGGTGAAACTGCCCCTCGTTTTGAACCACCAAGCACGAGCGGTCCAAGGCAACGCATCTCGCTTGATATTTCGCTCGATTTTCCTCAACAAGTTTTCGTTCGTGGACGCGGCCTCGACTCTGAATGGGGTGGTTCAATTCGGGCGACTGGTTTCGCCAGCGACCCGAAAGTCAATGGCGTGATCGAGCGCCGTCGCGGTATCCTTGACCTGTTGGGCCGTCAATTTGAGTTGGCCATCGGCGAAGTCCGGTTCACTGGCCCGCTTGATCCATTCATCAAAGTGCGGTTGCAGCGCGATTCAAATGACATCACCGGCTGGCTCGACATCACAGGGCCATCTTCAGACATTGAGTTAGAGTTCGGCTCAATCCCGGCTCTACCACCCGACGAAGTTCTGCCGCGCCTGTTGTTCGGTCGATCGAAGCAATCCCTCAGCGGATTGGAGGCAGCCCAGCTCGCCGCTGGTGTTGCGACCTTGCTGTCGGGCAAAGCCAGCGCACTTGACAATGTTCGCGGCGCGCTCGGCGTCGATGTTCTGCGAGTCGAGGGCGGGGATGGTGATGGCACCTCAATCACGACTGGGAAGTACCTGACCGAAGACATCTTTGTCGGTGCAAAGCAGAATCTCGAAACCGGCGGCACATCAGCCTTTGTTGAGATTGAGGTTTTCGACAATATCGAGTTAGAGGGTGAGTTTGGTGCAGATGAAGCCGAAGGAAGTGCCAGTTGGAAACTGGACTACTGACGTTGGAATTCAGCGGCGTCGCGCCTCTGCTTTGACATTCACATATTCATATTCCTCATATGAATATGTGCGCCAATATCCTGACTATGCCCGATCCTTCAGACGCCGCATTGATGAAAACGCAGCGCCGCTACAGAAGTATCGTCACCATCGACGGCCAGATGAGCAGGACGGAAAGTGCAAGGATCTGAATTCCAATAAAGGGCAGGAAGCCTCGGAAAATATCCGTCAGAGAGATATGTGCCGGGGCAACGGATTTCAGATAGAAAGCCGCAGGGCCAAAGGGCGGGGATAAGAAACTGACCTGCATGTTCATACAGAAGAGCACCCCGAACCAGACCGAGACATGCCGCGCGTCAAGCTGCCCAATCAAACCAATCTCGTCAATCGGCATCGCTTTTACGATGGGCAAAAAGACTGGAATAATCAGCAGAACGATCCCGACCCAGTCCATGAACGCACCCATGAATAACAAAATCAGCATCATGGTCAGGAGCACGAGCAGCGTCGGCATCTCTGCACCAACAATAAGGCTCGCAATGTAGCGAGGACCGCCCGCGAGTGTGTAAGCGCCTGACAAAGCCGCCGCGCCAACCGTGACCCAAATGATCGTGCCCGTCGATCTCAGGGTCCGCATCATGCTTTCCCATAACAGTCCCATCGAGGCTTCGCCTCGGCTAAGGGCAATCAGGAAGACGGCAAAAGCACCCATACCCGCCGCCTCGGTGATACCGGAAATACCGCCATAGATCGAGCCAAGCACGACGCCGATGACGGTAAAGGGTGGAACCAGACCCTTACCATGCGCCCAGCCCGCACGCGACCGGGCGGCACCAAATACCAAAAGGGCGAGCGCGATACACAGCGCCAAAGCGCCCCCCAGATAAGGAATATGGTGCGGCATACCGAGAGTAATCGGATCAACATTCTCGCCCATATTTGCGTTCTGACCTGTCGCAGAAAAGAACAGCGCACGCGCGAGTAAGAGCAATGAAACGAGAGCAAAGAGGATGGCGAGAAAAGCGCCAAACATCTTAGCCTTTTCCAAACCGCGCGGCTGGCTTTCATGTGCTTCTAACTGCGTGACCATTTCGGCACGTTGGCCACTCAATGCCATGCTGCTTTGATCTTGACTTGCAGCGTCATTCGCGAGGCGTAAGTCCAGCTTGCCTATATCCTCAGTCAATTTCTCTTGCGGAAGCGGTGCTTGAGCAGGATCAAGCTGGGTACGAATGATGATGTAAATGATGATAAATGACGCCAGCATAAACCCGGGCAAAAACGCGCCGGTGAACAATGCCTTGATCGAGGTTTCCGTAATCAGACCGTAAATGATCAAAACAATCGACGGCGGTATCATCGTTCCCAGTGAGCCAGAAGCGCAGATCGTGCCGATGGCGAGGTTCTGATTATACCCAAGACGCAACATTTGCGGCAGAGCAATCAGACCAAGCAGGACCACCTCGCCGCCAATAATCCCCGACATGGCCGCCATCAGCACCGCCATCAGTGAGGTGACAATGGCAATGCCACCCCGCACACCTGACAGCCAGAAATTCAGCGAGTTATACATTTCCTTGGCGATGCCGGATCGTTCCAGCAATGCCGCCATGAAGATAAACAGCGGCACAGAAATCAGGACATACTCGGTCATCAGATCGAATATCTTCTGCGTTAATATGTATAAGGCCCCGGTCCCCGGCCTGCCCGTCAACCTTCCATCCCCAAAGCTGAACGGGTCTGTCAGCAGGTTAGGCTCGAATTTCATAACCATGACGACGACGGCAAGGAATGCCGACGCAAACCCCAGAGGCATCCCAATGGCCAACAGGATTACCAGTCCGATGACCACGACGATTGAGATTGTTCCGACGTCCATTATTCTACCCCGGCGCTGCGCTTGATTGCAGCGAGTTCCTGTTCATCAATGTCGTCCGCCGCGGTGTGAACAACGGGTTCGTTATTCCAGTCAGAAATCAGATTGATGATCGCCTGAATAGAAATCAGGACCACCATGATCAAAATCATCGGTTGGATCGTTGCCGGGATTGGTGGATCAAACGCGGTGCCCCACATTTCCCATTTGTAGAATTTGGTGACGAACACCTGTTTATAGCTGCCGAACACCATGAAGAACGTGAACACGGCCAGCAGAAAAACCCAAATCGTATCGAAGATGTGCTGCATCCAGCGCGGGACAATGTCGTAGAGAAGAAAGATACGAATGTGACAGCGTTGCTGCATCGCATAGAGTCCAGAGAGCAGGAAGATATACCCCGCAATCCATAGCGTCAGCTCGTTCGCCCATAACGTCGGTGCCTCAACGGCGTACCTCAAGAAAACCTCGTAGAGCATCACACCCGTCATTGAGATGATCAAGATCATGGTGATGCGACCAAAGAACAGTGCAATCTTGTCGACGCGTCGCCATTCCTGATATTCCATCTTGGCAACGCGGATCGTTTTGACGCCGAAATAAAACAGGATAGGCATCAGGATCAGCGCGCTCCAGTCCAGAGCATCAGCGAAACCACCGAACAGCCCTGCCATATCGGGTGTCACGTCTTTTCGAAGATGAAGCTGGCTGATTTGATCGAAGAGGCTTTCACTACTCGGTGGCAGGAAATCCAGAATGAAGGCTGGCATGTGCCAGATAACCCACGATGCACAGACGATAAACGCGGAGGGAATGACCCACTCCCAAAAGCCGCCGGATTCGTCTCGCACGCCCTTGCCTCCCCAAAGCAAAAAGTAAGGCCCGCGGGGCCAATTGGTCCCGCAGGGATTTCAAAAGTAGAAGTCTTACTTGAACGCGCCGATGTCGGTCAGGAAGTCGACATGGCTTTTCAGCAGAGCTTTTGCTTCTGGGGTCGTGGCGAATTCAGTCCAGCCTTTTTTCACAGCCGAGCGGAACTTCGCAAGCTCCTCAGGCGACCATTCGTAAAGGTTCACGCCCTCGTCGCGCAGCTTCTTGGCGTTTTGGGCGTTCTTGACTTCATTGATGGTTGCGTTGTGCAGTGCGAGGCTGTCCATCGCAACGCGCATGATCGCCTTGTGGTGCTTTGGCATCTCATCCCAAATGTCCTTGCGGCAAGCAAGGTGATCAGCAGGCATCGAGTGGAAACCCGGATAGTTTGTGTGCTTCGCGATGTCGTACAAACCTAGACCAATATTGTTGGTCAGGTTGGCTGCATCCGCACCGTCGATGATGCCGGTTTCCAGCGCCGTAAAGATCTCGTTGAAGTCCATCACGATGGGCGATGCACCAAGGTTCGCGAAGACTTTCGTGGCGAGCCCCGGAGGCGAACGGAATTTCCAGTCTTTGAAGTCTTCAACGTTACGAATCGGAGCCGTTGATGAGAGCGACTCTGGACCCGGAATCCACCAGCCGACGAATTCCATATCATGATCGTTATAGAGTTCATTCACTGCATCGCGGCCCCCACCGTGAAACAGCCAGGCCATCTGTTGATATGGGTTAGCGTAGCCGCCCATCAGGTCGCCAGTGAACTGGAAGGCTGGATTTTTGCCGGTTTGATACGCACCGCCGGTCATATCGCAATCGAGGATACCTGTTGCCGCCGCATCGAAGGTCTCAGCGGCCTTAACAACAGCGCCCGCGTAAAACATCTCGATTTCAATTTCACCATTCGACATTTCCTGAATGTCATTGATATATTTTTCAGCCAGTTGGCCGGAGAGCGTTTCCTGCGAGAAGTGCGTCTGAATCCGCAGCTTTGTGGTTTCGGCAGATGCCGAGAACGCCGATACGATGGCAAGCGCAGCAACAGAGGTCGCCACGGAAAGTGATTTGAGCAAGCTCATTATTGTCTCTCCCTACGTTGAACGCGCGTTGTTATCGCCGCGCTTGTTCGTTTCAGTTCTTTGGTACGATCAAACTAACCACCCAATTTCCTTGTAGACAACAAGATTCTGAACCGTTCCAAACAGTGCGGCTCAACCCGTACGAGTCTGAGCACCCAGTTACGGCGCTGGCGGATCTTTCCGCTGGAAGGGCGATAACTTTTCCCAGTCAAATTCAACGCCAATCCCCGGTGCGTTTGGCGCGACAGCCATATGATCCTCTATGACCAGCGGTCGGATCGTGTAATCGTCGATAGGGAAAGAATGAACCTCAAGCCAACCGGCATCTGCCTGTGAAGAGACCAAACTGACATGTAGCTCCTGCATCCCGTGGCTGCACACCGGGATTCCGTGCTGCCGTGCCAAATTCGCAACTTGCAGCCACCCCGTCACGCCGCCACAATTTGACGCGTCAGGTTGGATGAAAGACAGCTTGGCATCCGCGAAAGCATATTCGAACTCATGAATCGTATGCAGGTTTTCGCCCATCGCGAGCGGCGTACCTGTCGCATCGGCGATACGTCCAAAACCCTTGTAGTCATCAGGAATCGTCGGTTCTTCAAACCACAAAAGATCAAATTTCTCGAAGGCTTGGGCGGCGGCAATTGCCTCGTCGATACTAAAGGCATAATTCGCATCGACCATCAAAGCGACATCCGGACCAACCAGATCGCGCACAGCGCTCACGCGTTCGACATCTTCATCCAGCGTTGGCTGTCCCACCTTGATCTTGATGCCGTTGAACCCGCGCGAAAGATAGCCCTCAATGGACTTAAGCAGCTTTGGCAACGGAAAGTTCAGATCAATCCCACCCGCATAAGCACGGCAGCGATCCATCACTCCTCCAGCGCGTTTCCAGAGCGGAATCCCCTCGCGTCGGCACCGCAAATCCCATAATGCGATATCGACTGCCGAAATAGCAAAGGACGCTATGCCGCCGCGCGCAACGTAATGGACATGCCATTGCATCGCCTCGTAAAGATCTTCGACCGCCCGCGCGTCTTGCCCCACCAAAAACGGAGCCAGATCATGCTCAATCATTGCGAGAATGGCGTAACCACCTTTGCCGCCCGTGTAGGTATACCCTACCCCTTCCGAGCCATCAGACAGCCTCATCGTCGCTGTGATGAGTTCAAAATGCGTATGGTCGCCATGCTTTGCATCAGTCAGAACTTCGGCCAACGGCACATGAAACAAACGCGCGTCAATCCCCGTAATATGCGTCAAACGATCCTCCGGTATTGGCCGATTCAAAAGGTTGCGGTGAAAAGCACAACATGATTTGGTCAGACCATACAAGCATGAAACGACAAGGTGCCCTAGGTTGGTCCGCGAACCCCTTAAGCATAGATCAGAAGCAATCGACCGGAGTAGAGGAATTCGCGCCGCCGATGATCTGGTCCGTCATTTCACGCATCAAATTAATGCTGGCCTCTTGCAAGCTGGGGATACTCTGCCGCCAGAGCGGGAAATCGTTAAATCGTTCGGTGTGAGCAGAACCGTCGTTCGCGAAGCGGTGCTGGCACTTGCCAACAAGGGTCTCATCGAAGCGCGTCCACGCTTTCGCCCCGTAGTACGGAAGCCGAATTACGAAACGGCGTTTGAGACGGTCGACAGCGTTGTCTCGCGGTTATTGCTTCAGCCAGATCGAGTCAAAAACCTTTACGACACGCGCGTGATGATTGAGGCTGGTCTGGTCCGACAAGCGGCGAGCGATGCCAGCAAAGAAGATCTGCGCGCTCTACGAGCCGCCCTCGCCGAGAACGAAACTGCGATCAAAGACAGTGAGAAGTTTTATCAAACCGATGTCGGCTTTCACACCGTGCTCTATCGGATACCGCAAAATCCAATTTTGCCCGCAGTGTTTAAGGCCTATGTCGCATGGTTATCGCCTCAATGGATACAGATGCCGCGCTCAGTCGAGCGAAACCGCATAAATTATCAAGCTCATGCGGCCATCTATGAGGCGATTTTGATGCGCGATCAGGATTTGGCCGAAACCGAATTGCGCCATCACCTCAGCGACGCTTGGACACAAGTCGAGAAAACGTTCCAAGAAACTTGAATTCGCGGTAAGGCCAGCGTCACGACTCACATTGAAGGCAACGCCCATGTCCGATCCTGAGATTATTCTTCACAATTATCCTCAATCCCCAGTCGCAGAAAAAGTGCGCGTTGCCCTCGGCATCAAAAAAGCCAGTTGGCGTTCTGTCGAAATTCCGCGGTTGCCGCCTAAGCCGATGTTGACAAAACTGACTGGTGGCTACCGGCGGACGCCGGTGATGCAGATCGGCGCCGATATTTACTGCGACAGCCAGTGCATTATCCGCGAGTTGGAGAGACGAATTCCTTCCCCTTCGCTGTTTCCGACCGCAGATGTAGGATTAATGTGGTGCATGAGCCGCTGGACGGATGGGGCTTTGTTCGATTTGAGCGTAAAGATCGTTCTCGGCTCCGCTGGGGATGCCTTACCGAAGGACTTTGCGGAAGATCGCGGGCGACTTTATTTGGGGGAAGATTGGGCCGAAGCCCTAAAGTCTGCCAATACCGCGCTACCGCATCTGGTATCGCAAGTACGCGCGCCGATACACTGGTTAAATCAGCAGCTCTCCGATGGACGCAAGTTCATCCTCTGCGATGAACCGTCTGCGCTGGATGCCCAGCTTTATTGCGCGGTCTGGTTTATGCGCGGTCGTTGGGCAGGCGGTCCGTCTTTCTTCGCAGAGTTCCCCCATGTGGAACGTTGGGAGCAAAATGTCGCCGCGCTAGGACATGGCGAAATGACTGACCTTTCGCCGGAGGACGCCGTCGGCATTGCAAAAGATAATGAGCCTCAGCCTGCTTCCGGAGTTGACGCTCACGACCCGCAAGGGCTTGCTCTGGGGGATACCGTCACCGTCTCTCCCGATGTCGATGGCGGCGAACAACCCGTTGACGGCAAGCTCGTTGCGGCAAGCGCAGAAACAATCGCGTTACAGCGTATGGAACCAGATATCGGAGCGATGAAAGTCCATTTTCCGCGCTCCGGCTATCGAGTCGAAAAGATCCTATAAGTTGCAAACTAGCACTTAAATGGTACGCCAATTGCGAATTGCACACTTTTTGTTTGCATACCCTTGAAATGTAGATGAAAAATCAAGGGGTATTTTCGCTAGTTTCTCTTGGCGCCTTTACCTCATCTGCATTTGGTGTCCGTAGTTCTTGAGGTCGATTTTGAAAGGTTCACTTTGAGCGAGATCATACCATCTCTTCCGCCTGCAGCGTATCGATTGCTGCAATTTTGGAAGTCCGTTCGAGGCCCGCATGTTTTGCCTCACCGGAGCAGTATGGACCCTATTCGGCTGCGCGAATGGATCTCGCACATTAGCATCGTTGAGATTCACGAAGGCGAAAAACAATTCTTCGTTCGTGTGCACGGTTCGGAGACAGTGGAAAATCTTGGGCAAGATTTCTCCCGCAGCTATATAGAGGACCACACAAGCGGTGTGGCCGTAGACATTGCGACACGTCCTTATAAAGCATCAATTGAAGCGTTATTGCCGGTTTATTCAACGGTTGAAGCGACACCTGGAAGCGGCGTTTTCAACACTCTTGATCGTCTCGTGTTGCCGTTCACGGATGTTAACCAAAGCCAACCAGACGCGCCGGTATCCGTGGATCGTTTTTTGGCGTGGCTAGGGCCAACTGATCGCGTTCGGGGCGAGGATACAGCCGTCTACCGGGCAGACCTGCCTGTTCAGGAGGCTGGACGAAACGGCAAGAGCAAAGGTCTAATTCAGCTGATGGTCATTGATGTCGATGACCCCCGCTATGGTTTCGAAGAGCAAAGCCAACCCAACAAGCCCTTCGCAGCCCAGCGCCCACTCGCAAAGCATCCTTGAAGCAAATAGCCGCCTGTCGGAGCTTCCCAATCAAGCATCTCACCCGCTACGAAAACGCCCGGCTTTGAGCGCAGCATCAACCGTTCATCAACAGCGTTCGCACAAATCCCACCCACTGACGAAATCGCACGATCAAGACCTGCAACCTTTGTAACTGTAATCGGCACAGATTTTATCACCTGCGCCAATTTTACTATGTCGCCGGGCAGTGGCTTTACCCCTTCACGGAGGATCGCAATCGCCGCCGCACTCAGCCCGAGTTTTCGCAATTGATTAGATACCGAGTCGCCACGCCGTTTGCGGTTCAATTTCTCGATCAGGTCAGCGGTAGTGGCGTCAGGCTTAAAATCAACAAGTAGAACCGCGCTGCCTGTCGCTTCGATACTATCGCGCAGCAACGGGGAAAGCGCGTAGATCGCATTTCCCTCAATACCATTCGTGGTCACAACAGCCTCGGAGCGGACCGTCTCTCCAGCAAATGAGAATGTGAGCGCTTTCAACGGCGCTCCGGCAAAACGATTACCAACATGCTGCTGCCAGCCCGTCACAAAACCACAGTTTGATGGTCTAAACGGGTTCGTCGCGACTGAACATTTTGTCAATATCTCACGCCAAACACCGTCAGACCCCAAGCGGGGCCAACTCGCGCCTCCTAGTGATAAAAGTGTCGCGGATGGTTCAGTTTCGAAGGAACCATTGGGCGTGTCAAAAACCAGTGCACCCTCCCGCCAGCCGCGCCAGTGATGTCGAGGACGGAACGTTACGCCCTGACCTTCCAATCGGCGCAACCACGCCCGGAGCAGCGGAGAAGCTTTGAACGCCTTTGGAAAAACACGTCCTGAACTCCCGATGAAAGTTTCCTGCTGCAATCCTTCGCACCATGCGCAAAGGTCATTCGGCTTAAACGCGCCAATCATGGAGCGCAGCGATACATCGCCACGATACCGGTCCTGAAAAGCCCCTACCTCTTCGGAATGGGTAAGATTAAGGCCGCCAATCCCCGCCATCAGAAATTTTCGACCAAAACTCGGCATCTGATCGTAAACTGTGACAACACATCCGGCGGAAGCTAAGGTTTCCGCTGCCATCAGACCTGCCGGACCTCCGCCAATAACCGCACATGTCTTTAGATTACTCACGCGGCCTCTCTGAGTTTGTTATAGTGTAACAATTAAGTTATTGATCCTGACGATACGCCATTTCAACGATGTAGATAACTAACATGAAATTTTCAGCAAGCCTTGCTGCCACCGCGCTCCTGAGCACCGCCGCATATGCCGAAACCCCAAATGTTGTCGCAGACATTGCCCCCGTTCATTCGTTGGTCGCGCAAGTGATGGCCGGGGTTGGCGAGCCACATTTGCTGATACCTGCGCGCATCTCACCACACGGGCATGCCCTAAAGGTCTCCGAGGCGCGAAAACTATCTGACGCTGATATGGTCTTCTGGATTGGCGAGACCCTGACACCGTGGCTTGAAAAAGCACTAAACACCTTGGCTTCGGATACCGAGGCTTTGGAGTTATTGGAGGTAAAGGGGCTAACTTTGTTAGTCGGCGACGAAGAAGAACCGCTGGATGAAGCGCATCATGATGACGAACATCATCATCACGGCGATGCCGATCCGCATATTTGGCTCGATCCCTTAAATGCGATTGTGTTGACCACTGCGATCGCTGAGAGGCTGGCGCTGATTGATGCGGATAACGCAGAAATCTACCGCAGTAATGCAGAAACAACTCGGCAGCGCCTCTCGGCGCTCTCCACCGAAATATCGACGCAAACGCAACCATTTGAGAACCGAAAGTATTTCGTTTTTCACGACGGGTATCGGTATTTTGAAAACCGTTTCGGCTTAGGCCGCGCCATTGCCATCTCAGGAAGCCATGCAGCCAAACCAGGTGCACGGCGGTTGTCTGAAATACGTCGACTCTTGCGGGAAACACCCACCACTTGCATCTTTGCTGAAAGACAATTCGGCGCGAAGTCTATCGACGCGATCATCCGCGGGAGCGATGCTCGGAAAGCTGAACTCGACCCTATGGGAGGCTCACTGACGCCCGGCCCCGACCTTTATGACGGTCTCATCCGAGCGTTGACCGCATCGTTTCGCGAATGCTTCAAGTAGCGGTTGCTATCCGCTCGCGACGGATACCGCCAGCGAACGCCACGCAACCGATAACCAACACTGCAATGCAGATGTACAGCAGCCCGGTGTACTTATGATCAACGCCCATCATTTCCATAGCGTACAGGCCGTACGCTTTTTTACCCGACATCATGAAGTAGAGAACCGCACCGCCGATAGCCGCGGCGAAGGACACAAGATAGCTCCATAGCGCGATCTCTCGCACACCGCCAAAAATCGAAAAGAGAATAACCGGCGCAAGGAACATTGAAGCCGTGCCCGAAACAGCTACTGCATCGAAGAGGTCTTTTGATCCATAAAAGCAAAAGACCAGACCACCCACCATAAATCCTGCCATCGCGATGCGGCCACTCGTCAATGTGCGCGGCAGCAGTTTCATATCAACGACGATCAGTTTGGAGGCACTGGAAAGCGTAGAGTCCAACGTCGAAATTGCCGAGACAATCAACGCGGCATTCATCGTCATCAAAATCCAAGGATTGAACATAATCGACCAAACTTGCTGCATCGACTGACCTTCAGCAGCCAGAATGCCCGCCTGAACACCAAAGAGGCCAAAACCGAAAATGCAAAGCGCAGAAATCCAGAACGCATGGAAGAATGACCATGCTGTTGTCTTGCGGTCCGCCAGTAGACCACGATCCATCATAACCGGATCGTGCAGTGGATAGCTGAGGACTTGTAGGCCCGCAACCGCTAGCAAAACCCAACCGGGAACCGACCCGGCAATGCCTTCAGCGTTCATCGCCGCCGCAAAACTAAAGTCGTCGTTCACGATCAACGCGATGAGTGCAATTCCGAAGACAAACAAAAACACAAGCATCTGCATGACATCAGTCCGCAACGAAGCGCGCAAACCGCCAAGCATCGAATATCCTGCGCCCAGCAGTGCCAAGACCAGAACCGCAAGGCCGCCGCCATCGCCAAATTTTTCTGTCGTCAACGCTCCGCCAAAGAGATCAGCGCCCAATGCCACGGAGAAAATCGCCCCGACCACCAATAGGTTCGCGAACACCTCCGACAGCAATCGAAGGGCAATGACAAAGTTGTAGCAACTGACCCCCGTGGTCCCAAATCGCTCGCTCAGAAACTCCTGAACCGAACCGGAACCGTGCCTGAACCGTAACTGGTCAACAATCAAACCACCGGTGAGAAAAGAAACGTAGTAAGCGGCATAAGCGAGCGCGCCGACAGTACCATAATAAAAGCCGAGAATGGCCGCATTCATCAACGAACGCGCAAAAATCCACGTTGTGACCTGACTAAGCACCAACGTCCACAAGCCTGGCGCGAAACCTTGAGCGTCCTTACCGTTGAAGAAACCTGACTCGCCTGCTTCGCGCGGCGTAAGGAAATAGCTGGCTATTCCAACTGCCAAGATTAAACCAATAAGAACAATCACTTCGACAGCCATCTACACATCCTCTACTCTTTAGTGACACGGCATCTAGCGCGTCCACTCGCGATGGTCACGCATTGATCTGGTTTTTGACATTATATTGAGCGTTGCGGTCGTCACTGCACGTCAAGGAATGAGAAGTTTTAAGGCTTTATTTGCCGCGTGATGCGCCATCGCGAGGCCGGTTTTAAATCCTCCCGTCGCGATCATAACTTCGGGAAAGTCTGGATGTGGGCCGATCAACAGTCGCTTATCCGCCGCACGAGGGCGAAGCCGCGCCCAACGTTCAACAACCTCTGCTCCCTCAAGGCGGGGACAGACTTCTTTAGCGCGATTTATCAGGTCTTCTAGCAACTCGTCGGTTGTCTTTGCCTTGGCAAATTCCCGCTCGCTCGTGGCACCCACAGATACTAAATTATCCCCGCGCGGGACGACGTAGAGACGGTCGCGATATATCAGCGGAAGATCTTCGACGGACGACCCACTCGCAAGTCGAAGAACGGCTGCTTGTCCTTTCTCGCCGCGTCCTGCTGGAGCGTCGTCATTCACGTCCGGTATCAAGCGAAATGCGTCCGCGCCCGTTGCCAGAACGATGTGGCGGGCAGTCAGGCGCTCGCCCGAAGCGAAAACTGCCGTATTCGCCTCGAACTTCTCTAGGTGATACCCACCCTCGATTGAGCCAACACTGGCAGCGAGTGCCGCACAATAAGCCCGCGCATCAATACGGGCGCTCAAACCACATCGTGCAGCGCCAAAAGGCGCCGCCTCGGCTGATAACCAAGCTGGATCCGGCGAAACAATTGACAATTTCGCCTCGCCTTTCCAATTCGCAACGGCATCATTCGCCCGACCGCGCCACATCTGTGGATGATGCTCTCGCGTCAACGGGATCAACCGCCCACAACGGCGATAACCAATGTCGATACCTGTTTCTTCATGCAGATCAACCGCGAGTTTAGAAAGAGACGTAAGTGCTTCAAATTGTGCTTGTTTTTTCTCATTCCAGCGATCCGGCGCATGGGGCGCAAGCACGCCAAGAGGTGTTGCACTGGCACCGGCACCTACTCCGACGGCATCAACGACGCGCACCTCTCGCCCTGCTTTTTTCAGGCCGCGCGCGATGCTGAGACCAAAGACCCCAGCCCCAATAATGAGAGTTTCGACTTCCATACCGCGCGACCAACGGCAATTTGATCCGTGACGCAACCGCTTCGTGCGATAGATTAAGTGTTATGAAGAAAATTTTTGCTGTAATCGCCGCCTTGGCCTTATTTCCCTTTATCGCTGCCAACGCGGAGACACCGTTCGTCGATCTGGAGTTGGTGCTGGCAGTCGACGCATCTGGGAGCGTTGATGAGGAAGAGTTTCGCTTGCAGCTATCTGGGATCGCTGCGGCCTTCCGTGATCCTGAAATCCATCAGGCGATCACCTCTGGCTCTGAGCATCGCATCGCGGTCGCGCTGGTGGTTTGGTCGGATTCGGCTTTCCCAAAGGTGCCGTCGACTTGGCATGTACTGCATGATGCGGCAACGGCGGAACGATTTGCGAATATCGTTGAGGAATTTCACACGAAAACCGGGCGCAGCGCGGGGATCGGCGGAGGGGGAACGTCGATTGGCGATGCGATCGACTACTCGATCAGTATGATTGAAGTGAACGGCATCGAAGGCACACGGCAGGTCATTGATGTTTCCGGTGATGGGACCGAGACCGACCCGTGGGCTGGGCCTGCAACCATGCTGCCGGAAGCTCGGGTCAAAGCCGCGCGAGCGGGCGTCACCGTGAACGGCCTCGCCATCCTGAACGATTTTCGCCGCCTGAATACCTATTACCGCGATCATATGATCGTCGGCGAGGGTAGCTTCGTGCTTGATGCGGTTGATTACCAAGATTTCAAACGCGCGATTAAAGAGAAACTGCTCCGCGAAATCGCAGTATATATCGGGTGAGGTAGCGATACTTTCCCGCTGAAACCAAGCCGTGTTCGGCCCGGCTCAGAGTGTTACTTATACAATAAGCGATCCTTCAACGCTTTGTCCTTGCGGCAAAGTTCAAAGTCCATCTCGTCCAAGCGACCCTTTGGTGGGCCTGCCACCGTGAAATGTCCAAACTTATCTTCACCCGCGACCAATGACACCAGCGGCTTGTCACCAGTCTGCTGTTTCATCGACGGCTTGATGTAGCGAATGGCGCTACCGATGCGACGATCTGCGGTCATGTTTGGGCCAGAGGCATGGAACAAGTGTCCGTGGTGCATGGAGGCTTGGCCCGCCTCCAGAGCTGCAACCACCGCGTCTTCTTCATCGACCTCAACGGCGATTTCCTGCCCGCGCGTGAGCAAATTGTCTTCAGCAAACGTATCATTGTGCGGAACAATCTGGGTTTTGTGCGTACCAGGGACAAACCGCATACAGCCGCTCTCGTTGCTGGCGGTAGTCAGCGCAACCCAACACGTCGTTTCCTCCGCATCATCAAGACCCCAATAAGTCAAATCCTGATGCCATGAGACGATTTTGTCAGTTTGAGCCTCTTTGACAAACAAACTCGCACTCCAAACCATCAGGTCCGGCCCCAAAACCGCTGAGGCGGCGGCGATCAGCTTAGGGTGCCGGGTGAGCGCATCCAGTGAGGGTAGCAAACGATCCGGGTATCCACGCAACAGCGCCAGTTTCTCCGGATCTTCCGCGAGTTCTGCCTCCGCCGCCTCCAGATCATCACGGATCACGCGCGCCTCGACGGCGCTGATCACGTTGATCGGGACAACAAAGCCATCCCGCTCGTAAATCGTTGCAATTTCGTCAGATGCCAGATCCAAAGCCATGATTAGCGCCCCGCGACAGACCGATTTTCGTACAAATGCTCATCTTATCTGAGGCGACCTGTCAACGATCCCATCAAATGGTTCTTGGGAATGGCGGCTATCTTTCGCCGCGCCCTGAGCTATAGTATAAGTGCAGTCCATTTGCTGAATATCGGAATTAACTATGTCACTATCTTGCGATTGCGGTTCTGGGGATTCGTTCGCTTCTTGCTGCCAGCCTTTTCTGAGCGGCACCGCACGCCCCTCAACCGCTGAGGCACTGATGAGGGCGCGCTTCACGGCGTTTTGCCACGGCAATGGCGATTACCTTATTGCGACCCATCATCCGGATGCTCACTCAGCGAATGAACGTGACGAAACTGAGAGAAGTATCGCGGCAACCGAATGGCTAAACCTAACGATCATCGAGGCATCGAAAGGCCGTGAGAATGACGCGATCGGGATTATTGAATTCGCGGCAGCATTCCGGAAAAAAACACTGACCGCATCCGCCTCTGACCCGGACCCAACCGAGGTCAGCCAGATGCACGAGCGCTCGCGTTTTGTTCAAGAAGACGGTCAGTGGTTTTACATTGATGGCCAGCAACTTCCGCCCCATCAAACGCCACGCAATTCCCCTTGTTGGTGCGGCAGTGGCAAGAAAACCAAACGATGCCACGTTTAGAGAGCGTCATGCCTGTCGCGCTGTAATTCCTCCATCACGTTCGCAACAGTTACGGCGCTGACCCGGATATTTCCCGGTTTGGTCACTCCGGCAATATGCGGTGTGAGGATCAAGTTCGTGATCCCTGCAAATTTTGTGGCGGCTTCAGCGGTGAGTGGTTCCGTTTCGAAGACATCCAGCGCAGCACCCGCCAATTCCCCTTTTTTGAGAGCTGTCGCCAAGGCAGCCTCGTCTACCACTCCACCACGCGCGGTATTGATGAGAATGGCGCTCGCTTTCATTTGCGACAACGCCTCGAATCCGATCAAATTTCTTGTGTCATCCGTTAGCGGGACATGCAGGCTGAGAATATCAACTTTCGCCAACAGCTCCGCAAAGGAACACTGCTTCGTTCCGGCCCACCGCGGATCGCTCGCAGGTAAAAACGGGTCATAGGCGACGATTTCCATTCCAAGCGCGGCGGCCCGCTGCGCCGTCGCACGCGCGATCTCACCAAAACCTACCAAGCCCAATACCAACCCGGAGACCTCGCCACCGATCAACGCATTGCGCGGCCACGCCCCTGCAACCATCGCCTCGTTTGAGGCATACGCGCCGCGCGTCAGCGTCAACGCGGTCGAGATGACATATTCAACCACGGACAACGTATTCGCACCGCTTGCCGGCCGCACACTTACCCCCCGCTTGGCACAGGCAGCCATGTCAATATTGTCCAGCCCCACACCCAGCCGTCCCACGACGCGCAACTGCGGCGCGGCATCCAACAGAGCGTGATCAACCTTTGTTCGGTTTCGTACAATTAGCGCGTCAGCATCCTCGCAAGCCGCCATCAGAGCGGCGCGGTCATCCACCAAATCGGGTACATAGACGACATCCGCCACCCCATCAAAGCGGAGCAAAGCCGCCTCGTCGATGAATTCAGATACGACGACTTTCATGCGCTTCGACCCTTTAAAACTTCGATCACATCAGCGGTATCATGCTGATGAAACTGTGTACAATCGTAGGGAAACGGATGACGCCGTTGCTATTCTCGCCGTAATCGCCGTGCAAAGATGAATAAATACGGGAACGATGATTCGAGACCCGACCTAAAAGCAAGGAAGACTCCGCAATGAAACGTTTCGTGTTCGCTGTTGCTCTCGCCCTGACGACGGCCCCGGCGCTGGCCGCCGAACATGTCGTCAAGATGCTTAATCAAGGTAGCGACGGAACGCGCATGGCATTTGAACCGTCACTTGTGCGGGCCAGCGTCGGCGATACGGTTTTGTTCATTCCATCCGATGGCGGACATGCCACAACCAGCGTGATTGTTCCCGATGGCGGCGTTCCGTGGGAGGCTCCGTTGAATAGCGAAGCTCGCATTACGGTTACAGCGCCGGGCGTCTATCTGTTCAAGTCCCGGCCCCACTTCGCAGTTGGGATGATCGGTATGATTGTCGTCGATGACCCAAACACGAACCGATCCGCCATTGACGGTTTCAAACCGCGTGGCAGCCTGATGCGGAAACGGTTTGAGGCATTAAAAGGCCAGCTTTGAGACCACTTCGCGCGGATGGCTTCGCCGAAACACACGAGCGCGCAATCTTCGTCAGCGACGTAAAATTCGCGTTGGCCGTGATTTTGATTGAACAGCGTGACCTGCGCGGGGCGCATTGTTCAAGTGACCTTGCCCCCGATTACCGGACCATGTGTTGATTTGGTTACGCAGCGATTTTT
>CAZJWF010000017.1:0-37373 GCA_964549375.1 uncultured Neomegalonema sp. | reverse complement strand
CGGTCTTTAGCTTATCCGGCATCTTCCTTTGCATCCTGCTATTCCGCGCATTTAATGACAATGATTTGCTCTCCCATTGGGCCTTGTCGCTGTTTGGAATGGTCTGGATGATTTCCGCCGCCACGCAGTTCTACCGAACAAAAGCAGGGGGAGCTTTAAGGCAAACGAGGTGGGCGCTGGGTGCTATCTTCGGCACCTTGGGCACGTTGCTGCTGTTTTTGGCCGCGACCGTCGGCAATCCGCTATTCCACAGCGTTGTCATTGGCCCGCCCGTCTTTGACAGCCTATTAGTCGCCTATCTCTTGCCTGCGATATTGATGGCCGGCATCGCGTGGCGTTTTGATCACCTTGAATTGTCGCTTCGCAAGTCTCTCGGCGTCATCGGCGGCGGCTTGGCCATCCTCTATATCGGTTTGGAAATCCGCAGACTTTGGCATGGCAACGATCTGACCGCCTATGGCGCGATCGATGGCGAGCTTTACACCTACACCATCGCAATGCTTTTGGCCGGATCTGCCACCCTCGGATTGGCGCTAAAGAAGAAATCAGCAATTCTCAGGAAAGCCGCTTTCGCCATCATTGCGCTGACCATTGGTAAAGTCTTCCTGATTGATATGAGCGGCCTAGAGGGTCTGATACGGGTGTTGTCATTCCTTGCGCTGGGGTTGGTTCTGGCCGGACTGGCCATGCTCAACCGCTGGGTTTCCCAAGCACTGGAGGAGGCATAGCACCAAGACTTCGCTCTCGCAGTATTCTGTCGCCAACTCGGAAATTAACGAAAGATTATTACGTGTTGCGACAGTTCGGCAGTTGATCTGCGGCGACGAGCGCGATATTCGTCTTCGCAAGTGCAGCATTTTTCCGCGAGGAACCGCCCAATGGCCGCCGATGCCCCTGAACAAATGACCGATCTGATGATCGTTCCAGACCTGCTTTCGCTTTGCGCATCCAGCGTCAAAGCCGTCGAAACCGTACTGGCCGCAGCCAAGGCGGGTGTCGGCGCACGGGTTGCGCGGGACGAAAGGGGCCGGGTTTCCGGGGCGTCACTCGAATCCGAGCAACACGCAGCCCATTCGCTCGCATGGCTGGCAACATATGTCGAAAGCCTGCGCCAGATGCGCGATTGGGCAAAACGCCTGTCGGATGCGGGGTCATTCGGCGAAACTGAGCAACTTTTGCTGCAATGCGCTTTCGGTGAATATCTCGCCCAGATTTCCGGCGGTATTCCGATGGCCCAAGGCGAATACGCTCGCTTATCTGATATGGGTGTCACAGCAGAGGCGGCGCGGGCATTGGACGCAGCCCCCGTCAAAGCCCTGATCGCGGCGGGCGCATCGACCTATATTCGCGAGAAAATCGCCGAACTACTAACCGGATCAGAAGGTTTTGCGACCTTCGGCACCTGCGGCCTCGACGACGATTACGAGATGATCCGCGACCAGTTCCGCCGTTTCGCCGATGAAAAAGTCATCCCCTTCGCGCATGAATGGCACCTAAAAGACGAATTGATCCCGATGGAAATCATTTCGGAAATGTCGGAGCTGGGCGTCTTTGGCCTGACAATCCCGGAAAACCTCGGCGGCTTTGGCATGTCGAAAACCGCGATGTGCGTTGTATCTGAAGAACTGTCGCGGGGCTATATCGGTGTCGGCTCGCTCGGCACCCGTACCGAAATCGCCGCAGAGCTGATCCTCGCGGGCGGCACGGATGAGCAACGCTCACATTGGTTGCCCAAACTGGCCTCTGGCGAGGTTTTGCCGACGGCTGTCTTTACTGAACCCAACACCGGCTCGGACCTTGGTGCGCTGAAAACCAAAGCGAAAAAAGTCGGCGATGAATGGGTGCTCAGCGGCAATAAAACGTGGATCACCCACGCCGCCCGTGCCGACATCATGACGGTGCTCGCACGCTCGGTCGAGGGCACGACCGATCACCGGGGTCTGAGCATGTTCATCGCGCCCAAAGCGCGCGGTGATTGCGAGAACCCGTTTCCAAATGCCGAAATTGCGGGCGGCGAAATCGAAGTGCTCGGCTATCGCGGTATGAAAGAATACACTGTCGCGTTCGATGATTACAAAATCCCCGGCGACGCATTGCTCGGCGGTGAAGAGGGTCAGGGCTTCCGCCAATTGATGAAAACCTTTGAATCGGCGCGCATCCAGACTGCTGCGCGCGCCGTGGGCGTGGCGCAATGCGCGATGGAACTTGGCATTCAATACGCACAAGACCGCATCCAATTCGGCAAGCCTCTCTCCGCATTCCCGCGTGTCGCCGGAAAGCTGGCGATCATGGCAGTAGAGATCATGATTGCGCGTCAGCTCACCTATTTCTCGGCCCGTGAAAAGGACGCTGATCGCCGCTGCGACCTAGAGGCTGGGATGGCCAAATTACTCGGCGCGCGTGTCGCGTGGGCCTGCGCCGATAACGCCCTTCAAATTCATGGCGGCAATGGTTTTGCACTGGAGTATCCGGTCAGCCGGGTTCTTTGTGACAGCCGGATCCTGAATATCTTCGAAGGCGCTGCGGAGATTCAGGCCGGCGTTATTGCACGTCGCTTGCTCGAAAGTTGAATCATTGCTCGTTAAAATCGCAAATAAGTTGTAGAAAGGAGCCACTCATTTTTGATGGAGGGCACCATGCGACAGTTCATGAGTTTAATATTTGTTTCCGGGTTTCTGGCGGCGTGCGCTGATGTGACTGTGCCGGGAAATAACCCACCGCCATCTGCGGGCCAAGTGGCGCTTGACGGCGCATGGCAATTGACCGCGCTCAATGGGCGAGCTGAATCGAGCGGCATCACGCTGGAACTCGGTGCCGACAACAACGCAAGTGGCCGCGCTCCCTGCAACCGCTATTTCGGAACCTACACGGCTGGATCTGACTTCTCGTTCTCACTGCCAAGGGTCGGCGCAACACGGCGCGCATGTCCTGCGCTCAATTTGGAGCGCGAATATTTCAACGCACTGAGCGCCGCCACTGAATACCGCCCCGGACGCGAAGGCGACACTTTTGCCCTGCTCGATGCATCAGGCCAGACAGTGGCGATTTATAGCCGCGCATCGGCGGCCCCCGCACCCGCTCTTCAAGTCAACCTCGAAGGTAACTGGGCCATATCAGCTGCCAGCATCAACGGTGTTTTGACCCCCAATCCTGGTCCTCCGAGCGCTGGCATCACCTTCACTGCGGCCACACGAGAATTCGTCGCCAATCTGGGCTGCAACACCGCAAGTGGCCCGTTCACGCAGAACGGCGATCAACTTGATTTCGGAGCGATTGCTGTCACGGCGCGGCAGTGCTTTGTGGCCGCACCCTTAGAGGGACCATTGCTGGCTGCGTTCCCTCTGGTACAGCGCGCAGCCCCGACCCCTTTCGGAATCGATCTTTTGGATGCCAATGGAAATCCGCTCATCCGATTGGCGCGGTAACTACTTGGTTTCTCGGCCCTCGGGAAAGCCTGCCTCGACATTTTGCGCGTGGCAGGCCGCCTCGGTCACTTCTTCCAATTCGGCCATGAACGGATCAATTTCTTTTCCCGGCTCAATCGGATCTAGGAATTCGTAAATGATCGTTCCGGGATATCGTAGGACGGTCTTACGACCCCAAAACAGCCCCGCATTGGTCGCCGCAGGAACGCAGGGCACGCCAAAAGCATCATAGATGCGCCAAACACCCGTCTTGTAAGGGAACTTCGTTGCGGCCTTCACCCGTGTCCCTTGAGGGAAAATAACGACCTGAGCACGATCGCCGCGCTGCGCCTTGATCCCCTCGGTCATGGATTTGATCGCCACACCCTTCTTGCCTCGATCAACCAGAATACAGCCGATCCGCATCGCGTAGAAACCGAGGAACGGTGCCCATTTCAGTTCTTTTTTGATGATGTAGCGCGGGCGCGGGACATTTGCGACGATGATCACCATGTCAATATAGGACTGATGCTTTGAGGCCAGAACGACCTCTCCTTCAGGAACTTTCCCGCGAATCTCGACTTTCAGATTGCAGATGACCTTCATCAGCCAAATCGTGTGCCGGGAATACGCGCGCAGCGCCGCATAAGCGCCCTCACGGGAAACAATTGCATAAGGAAGGTACAAAATCCCATAAACCGGGATCGCCGCATAAACCCAAATGTCGAAAATAATCGAGCGAAGAAAAAGCATCATGCGCTCCGCTTCAGGGCGCGCATCACTGTCAACCGTGCGGCCAGCATACTAAGGATGACGACGAAAACGACGACAATCGCAAACCCGACCCACCAATATTCCGGCAGCTCTAATGCAGGCAAGGCGCTGTTCACCGCGCCAACCGCGTTAAACCCGAACATCGCCAGCAGGGCCAAGCCGCAACCCAACAGCCCCCCTAAAAAACTCAGCCAGAAATATCGCTTTTGATAAAGGCTCGCGACAAAGCGGTCTTCGGCTCCGGCAAGGCGCAAAGTTGCGATGTTTGTCTTTTGAGCATGAAGGCCAGCCCGAACAGCAAGAATGACCACCGCCGCAATCGCCAATGCACAGACGGCCAAAGCCCCAATCGCCACGCTCCAAACAGCATTCGCAGCCGAGGCCGCGCGCCCGCGCCACTGACCATGATCATCATAGACTGCGCCCGCTGCTGCCCCATCGAGTTGAGCCTGCACAATCGCCGTGTCCGGCTCGTTCTCAGGATCAATCGTCACCGCGATGATGGCTGGGGCAGGCAAATCGGCCAGCTCCGGCGCGGCACCGAACCACGGCTCCAGCAACGCGGACACTTCATCCGTGGTCAATGGGACGGCATCAATGACCCCATCTGTGCTTTTGAGAATATCGAGGACGATGCCAATCTGTTGCTCTGGAATGCCGTCTTCGGCACCAATTCGCACCGTCGCCGCCCCCGACAGACCCTCAGTCCACGCATTTGCGAGTTTTGATGCGCCCAGCGATCCGGCCAGCGAAAAACACGCAAGAAACGCCATTGCCGCGATGATCAGCGCCATCAAAATGCCGCCGCCGCCCTCAGACGGTATCAATGCCCCGCGCTTCATGCCGCTTCTCCATTGGACATGGTTCCCGTTCCCAGATCGAGGCGTGGTTGATCGGAACGGGCCACCATATCGATGTCATGCGTCGCGAAAACAACGGATTTACCCAAGCGGTTCATTTCCATAAATAATTGCATGATCCGCTCAGCCATTTCAGGGTCAACACTGCCCGTTGGTTCATCAGCGAGAATAATGTCCGGCGACGCGACAACAGCACGAGCAATCGCAACACGTTGTTTTTCGCCCCCCGAAAGCTGAGGGGGCCGCACGTTCATCTTCTCGCCCAATCCAACCCAATGCAGCATCTCAGCGACATTATCCCGATAAGCGGACTCGCGCGCGCCGGCGACCCGCAAAGGTAGCGCCACATTTTCGGCAGCAGTCAGATGATCGAGCAGGCGGAAGTCCTGAAATACAACGCCAATGCGACGTCGAAACCAAGCAATCTCGTCACGGGTTAACGATGCAACGTCGCGCCCGAACAAAGATATTTTCCCTGCCGTCGGCAGATCATCGAGATAAAGCAACCGCAAAAGCGAGCTTTTCCCCGCGCCCGACGCCCCGGTGACAAAAGTGAAGGCACCATCGGGAACCTCGAAACTTAGGTTCTGCAACACATCCGGGCCACGTCCGTAGCGAAACCCGACATTCTCAAACTGAATCAAGCCTGTCTCCCTGCTCAACGCATGACGCAATCGGTCGATTCACATCACCTTCGGTCCGCCTACTCATGAGACGATTTCCGTTATGGGGCGCACCTTACGCGCTCTGTTCTCTCCATTAAATTCGCAGAGCGAACTTGTCACGATAAACCCTGCAAAATCGTCCAGGTAGAGGTCGTCTGGATTGCATCAAATCGGCACAAGTGATTTCTATCAGCTTGAAAGTTATTTTTGATTCGTACCGCAGTCGAGGAAGCAAACATATGTCAGAGAAGATGATTGTTGCCTGCCCCGAATGCGAAACACGCTTTGTCGCGCCGCTGGAAAAGTTTCTACCCGCTGGTCGTAAGGTCCGCTGCGCGAAATGCGGTTACTCTTGGTTTCATCACATCGAAGGCCAAGGGACTGTAGATGGACATACTCCTGAGCAGCCGGTCGCCGCCGCCGTCGAAACACCGCGCGAAAAGCCCGTTGAGACCCCTACGGAAAGCATCATTGACCGCGCAGCACGGGCAAAAGAAAACCAAATGCCGGCAATGAACGAGAGCAGGCCGTCCACCCCCTCGTCTCACGCTCCGTCCAGCATTCCCACCGCTGCTGTCACGGCGGCAGGGGTCGCGGCAGCGGGCACAGGTGCCGCCGCCATCGCAACCACGGCTTCGGCGACGAACTTTGATGAAGGCGACAGCCCACCCGCCTATGATGACACATCCCCTTATGCCGATGATCCGCACGCGATCTCAACAGAAACGCCGGACAAAAAGCGACGCTTTTGGCCACGCGCGATCTTCTACACGATTGCCGCCGCGCTAATCGCGGGCGCTGTGGGGTATTTCTTCAAGGACAAGATTTCCGCGACCGTCCCCGCCCTTGATCCACCGCTCACGAGTTGGAAGGGAACCGTCGACAACATTGTATCGACCACTGTTCCATCGTACCAAGCATTGAAAATCGAAAATGTTCGCTATGACCTGAGCAACACCAACAACGAACCACTCATGCTGCTCACCGCCACAGTCACGAACGAGAGCGGATCAACACAAAAAACACCAACGCTGACTGCAACGATCTATGACGACAATAACGTGGTGCTCAAGACGGTTTCAGTCTCTCCTGAAGAACCCGTGTCCGAAATCGAGGCGCAAACCAGCGTAGATTATTTTCTGCGACTGCCCTCCCCGCCCGCAAAGCTTGAGCGTGTGGAAGTCGACTTTTCCAAATAAATCTGCTCGTTTATTTACGCGCGGGGCCGTCCGATGGTCATCGACCAGATGATGACCCCCATATAGGCGACACAGAGCGCGACCATCGTAATCCAAGCATAGCTGAGAAACGCTGCCCCCACGCAGGCGAACGCGACGAGGAAATATTTCACGTTGTCGCGGGAAATCGTCGACGCTTTGAATGACCACGTTGGAATGGTCATGATGAACAGCAGACCGATCAACACCATGTAAATGCAGATCAGCACATCGGCGATCAGCGGCTCTTCGCCAAACGCAAAAGAGAAGAACATCGGCAGCATCACGAGCATGGCCCCGGCAGGCGACGGCACCCCGGTAAAATATGCGCCGTCCTCTTCGTCCGCTTTTTTGCCGACATTAAAGCGCGCGAGGCGCGTGACACAGCAAACGCCGTAGATCAGCACCGCAATCCACCCCAAGCTTCGCGTATCTTGCAGCGCCCAGAAATAAATGACCAACGGCGGGGCCACGCCAAAGTTCAGAAAATCAGCCAACGAGTCCAGCTCCGCACCCATCGTCGTGTCGGCATCCAGCATCCGCGCCAACCGGCCATCGAGACCATCAATTACGCAGGCAGCCAAAATAAGCTGCGTCGCCAAAATGACATTGCCATCCGCACCCACCCGAATGGCGGTCATGCCCGCACAAATCGCGGCAATCGTCAGCATATTCGGCAAGAGCTGAAAGAGATGGAATTCTTCTTTAGATTTGGGGGCGCGTTCGCTCACAGGATCAATTCACCTTTTCAGCTTGGCCGAGTTCGGCAATCACCGTTTCGCCAGCAATCATGGTTTGGCCGATACTCACCAACGGATCGACACCGGATGGCAGATAGACGTCCACCCGCGAGCCAAACCGGATCAGGCCAAAGCGCTCACCCGTGCCCAGCTTTGCGCCTGCTTCAATAAAGCAGACAATCCGGCGGGCGACCAAGCCGGCGATCTGAACCACCGCAATCTCGCGCCCGTCCGCCATTTTGACACGCAGGCTATTGCGTTCGTTATCGACGCTCGCTTTGTCGAGCGAGGCATTGAAGAATTTGCCGGGGCGATAGGCGATATTTGTGATCTCGCCCGCGATGGGCACACGGTTCACATGGCAGTTAAAGACATTCATGAAGACGCTGACTCGCGTCAGCGCTTCGTCTGGCATCCCCAGCTCTGCGGGCGGGACCGCTGGTTCAATCAACGAAACGACGCCATCCGCCGGACTAACGAGCAGGCCATCCCGCTGCGGTGTCACCCGCTCTGGGTCGCGGAAGAAATAATAACACCAGACCGTGAGAAGAACGCCAATCCAACCCAGAATCTTCGACAAGAAAAACAGCGCGACAGTAACAGCAGCAAAGATCGCAACAAACTTGATGCCCTCCCGGTGCATCGGTTTGATAAACGTCCCTAGCATCGTCATCCGCAAGCCTTCCTCTCGTCTGGCGGCAACGCTGACAAGATCGCCGCACCTTTTAAAGGTGCTGGTATCAGCTAAACGAAGCGGTCACAACGGGTTCAACCTCTGCTTATGGTTGTAGGTTCGCGCCCCACTCTCCATTTGGTCAGCGCGTTACCCCTGAGATGGTCAGAACAGAAAGTTCTGGCGGGGCGAAGGTTCTGAACGGAAAACTGCTCGTTCCCAGTCCGCGCGACACATAAAGATGCCGTCCGCCCTCGTTGATATGTCCTGCAGTCCATCGCAAAGGGGCCGTGCTCATGTTGATCACAGGTTTTCTTCCTGGAAGGCATAACTGACCGCCATGCGTGTGTCCGCAAATCATTAGGGCGGCTCCCTCTGGCATGTGCGCGAACGAAGCTGGGTCATGCGCGAGAACCAAGCCACCTTTCTCGAAACCCGTCCTAGCGAGTAAACCGTGATCAGGAGCAGCGCTGCGTGCGTCGGTCAAACCAAGCATCGTCAGTTCGCCGTCGCCGAAATCCACGCGATCTATTGCGTTGCTCAGAACCCTTATGCCTTTGCGGGACAGAGCACTCTCTATCCGTTCAGCGCTCAACTCGTTGTCATGATTGCCGAGAACCGCAAAGACGCCGAGCTTCGTAGTTAACTTGCTCAGAAGGTCCGCTATCACCTCCGGGGGGACACGGCCCCCACCCAAGGGCATCATATTCACGAAATCACCGGGCATCACGATCAAGTCCGCCTGCAAGGCATTCACCTCTTCGACGATGCTCTCGAAGCGAGCCAAATCACCGGCATGACTCCCGATATGGAGGTCGGCTAGAACGACGACTCTCAATGCTGGCAATTGCCAAGCAGGACTATTGATGTCGACGTGCTCAACAACATGGGGCTGTGCGTAGGTCCACGATGCCCACCACGGCTTATCGCCCTCCGTATCATCGAAGGTCAGCCGACTGGCGAGGAACCGATGATAACGATCACGTAAGGCATGACCGCTCAAAACGGAATCTCATCATCCATCCCCCCGGCTTTCTCAGCCTTGGTCACATACTCAGCGATGACCTTCTTCGTCCCCGCCTTCTCGAACGCGACTGACAGCTTATTGTCGTCGATCATCTCTATCGCGCCGTAGCCGAATTTCTGGTGAAACACCCGCTCACCAACCGAAAAATCAGGGGTCGCTTTCGCGTCGATGATCACCGGTTCGCGGCGGGTGGTTTTGGCGGCGTTGGCTTGCATCCGCTTCCACCCCGGCGAGTTATAGACATTCGCCTCGCCCGCCTTCCTTTCAACGCTGGAGGAATATCCACCCCCGACATCGGCCATCCCGCCCGCACCGTAATTCGCCGCCCCGCCATAGGCACCGCCATATAATCCGGGCGGTGTCATCACCTCGACATGCGTTTCAGGCAGTTCATCGACAAACCGCGAGGGCATCGCGCTTTGCCATTGGTTATAAATCCGACGGTTCGCGGCAAACGTAATCGTGCAAAGTGCCCGCGCGCGGGTGATGCCGACATAGGCAAGGCGGCGTTCTTCTTCCAAGCCTTTCTTCCCGCTCTCATCCATCGAGCGTTGCGAGGGAAAGAGACCGTCTTCCCATCCCGGCAGGAACACGGCATCAAACTCCAGCCCTTTCGCAGCATGAAGCGTCATGATCGAAATGCACTCCGCGCCTTTTTCCTGCGCGTTATCCATCACCAAAGAGACATGCTCCAAAAACCCGCCGAGATTTTCAAATTCAGAGATCGAGCGCACGAGTTCCTTGAGGTTTTCCAGACGCCCCGGCGCATCCGCCGATTTGTCGTTCTTCCACATCTCGGTATAGCCGCTCTCATCGAGGATGGTTTCCACCAGCTCGTGATGGGCAAGATCTGAATGTGGATCAGAAAGGATCGCGCGCCAGCGCTCAAAATTTTCGACCAACCCGCGCAGAGAATTGCGCGCCCGTGCCGACAGCCCCTCGCCCTCGCACAGCATCGCCGCCGCACGAGGCAGCGAGACATTCGCCGCCCGCGCCGCATCATTGATCGTGGCAACAGCTTTATCGCCAAGCCCCCGGCGCGGGGTGTTGACGATCCTCTCGAAGGCAAGGCCATCATCAGGCTGCACGACACAACGGATATAGGCGATGGCATCGCGGATTTCCTGACGCTCATAAAACCGAGGCCCGCCAATCACGCGATACGGCATCCCGATGGCAAGAAACCTGTCCTCAAAACTCCGCATCTGATGCGAGGCCCGGACCAGCACGGCCACCTGATCGAGACTGAGCGGATTCATATCGCGCGTGCCGCGTTGCAGGTTTTCGGCCTGCTCCCCGATCCAGCGCGCCTCTTCGTCGCCGTCCCAAACACCCATCAAGCGAACTTTTTCGCCCTCTTCGGTATCGGTCCAAAGCGTCTTACCGAGGCGATCCTGATTACCTTTGATGACACCGGAAGCAGCGGCGAGAATATGCGGGGTCGAGCGATAGTTTTGCTCCAGCCGCACAACAGTCGCGCCGGGAAAATCCTTTTCGAATTTGAGAATGTTACCAACCTCAGCCCCGCGCCAACCATAGATCGACTGATCATCATCGCCAACGCAGCAGATGTTTTTATGCCCTTGCGCGAGCAACCGCAGCCACAGGTATTGCGCGACATTGGTATCTTGGTACTCGTCCACGAGAATGTACCGGAAATACCGCTGATACTGCGCGAGGATGTCGTCGTGCTTTTGCAGGATCGTCAGGGTGTGTAGCAGCAAATCACCGAAATCCGCTGCATTGAGCGTGATCAACCGCGCTTGATACTCGCGATAAAGCGCACCGCCCTGTCCGTTGCCATATTGCGCGGCCTCGATCTCCGGCACTTTATCCGGCGTCCAGCCTCGGTTTTTCCAACTGTCGATAAACCCTGCCAGCATCCGCGCAGGCCAGCGCTTTTCGTCGATGTTCTCGGCACGGATAAGCTGTTTCAACAGGCGGATTTGATCGTCTGTATCGAGGATCGTAAAGTTCGATTGCAAGCCGACGAGTTCCGCATGACGGCGCAGCATCTTGGCGCTGACCGAGTGGAACGTGCCAAGCCACGGCATCCCTTCGACCGCGTAACCGATCAACGAGCCAATCCGCTCGCGCATCTCTCGTGCGGCTTTGTTGGTGAAGGTCACGCAGAGCAGCTCGTTCGGGCGTGCCTTGCGGGTGTTGAGCAAATGTGCAGTGCGAGTCGTCAGCACACGGGTTTTGCCTGTGCCTGCCCCTGCCAAAACGAGAACAGGACCGTCCAGCGCCTCGGTCGCTTCGCGTTGAGCCGGATTCAGCGCATCAAGATACGGTGTCGCGGCCTGCGGCGGCACGGCGGCGGCGCGCTGGCTTAGGGGGACATCACCGGACGGTGCGGCGAAACTCTCATCGGCAAAGGGATCAGACATGCCCCTGTTCTAACGCCCCCGCCGGGCGCTGGAAACCCCGAAGTTCACAAACTGTTCAGGGTGCGGAATGAGCGTGATTGGCCGCTCAATCCCGACCTAACTCGCGACGTCCTCAGCAGTGAAATAGCGCTGCTCGCTCTCACCTTTGCAGGCGACGTAGTAGGTGCCTTCGCGGCTGACACTTTTGTTGCCAGTCTCAATGGCATCGCAAACACCTTTAAGCAGCAACGACGACGCATAGCGGCGGATAAGTTCCAGATCCTCGCGGCTGAGACCATAATCCCCCACACGCGGAATCCCCCGAATACGTCGATCCGACAGCGTACCGTACCACGCATTCGGGTCGGTGCCGTCGGGGATTTGCTCGGTTAGAAAATCTCTGGAAACCCAATGGGCGATCAGGCTCGCTTTTGGTTTCTTGCAATCGCGCCCAGAAATCTTGGCGTCGTGATAGACGGAGATTCGTGCCCAACGGCCCTCTTCTTCCATCACGGCCACCGGATCATCCCGGTTCAATCGGTCCGCGATACAGCACTCGGTTCCGGCACAAAACCGAACGTTCAGACCATCATCCGTGACATACATCGTGCGTTCATTCGCGGATGCTACCGTGACGCCCATGATCAGCGCTATGCTCGTTATGAGTGTTTTCATCCAGAGTCACTTTCGTCTGCCTACGGAGTTATTACACCGCGAAGTTCCCTTAGGAAATGCAGATTTAATCGGACCGTCAGAAAAACGTCTCTCAACGGGTCGCGATAGCCTTTCAAATAACCCCCTGGTTGTTCTAACGGCGAAAACGTCCCTTTAACCTGATCTGCACCAAGCCTCGTCATACTTAACGCCATTAAGGGTGCGAGGAGAGGCGACATGGTCGGATATGTCTATTGCCTGACCAACGAGGCAATTCCAAAGCTGGTTAAAATCGGCAAAACCGCCCGAGATCCACAAATTCGCGCGAAGGAAATCAGTGCCTCCACCGGCGTCCCGACCCCGTTCGTTGTGGCGTGGGCGAAAAAAGTCCCTGATATGGATAAAGCCGAAAGCGCGCTGCATACGTCATTGGCCGAGTATCGCCTGACACGTCGCCGCGAATTTTTCCGCTGCTCGCCCAGCGATGCCGCCGCGCGCGCAAAATCCCTCCCAAGCTTTTCCGCCAAATTGCCCAAGTCCGCCCCTACGCGGTCCAAGCGAAACAATTTCGACGTTCCGATGGGCTTGGCGATGACAATCGTGACGCTCGGTATTTTCAGCGCCGGAGTGACGTTTGATCTGGAGGCCAGCACGATTGCGACCGCCACAGCAGGCAGCGGGCTGGTGTTGACCGCAATCTTTCAGAGCTTGCCCCTCATCCGGGCGATGAAAGGCTAACGCACAAACGCATGGGGCTGGATTACGGTTTCGCCGCGATCTTGTTCACAGCAGAAGCTGCTGCGCCAACAACCTGTTTGTCTGTCAAAGGCGGAACGCCTTTTGCGCTTGCGGAGTGAGGGACCGATCCATCGGTTGCGGTGCCGCCATCCTCGTCCTCTTCATCCTCTTCCGTCCCAACAAAGACACGAACGCTTGGCTGCGAGAACGGGATGCCATGTTCTTCAAACGCATCTTGCATCGCCTGAAACGCATAACGACGAATGGTGAATTGAGTGCCGGGTTTTGACATGAACTTGGTCGAAATGACGAAGCCGTAATCGTCGACATCAACCGCGCCTTGTGCCTTAAACGGCTGCAAGAAATCGTCCTTGATCGCGTCGATTTCCATCATCTCCCTGCCGACCTTTTTCAACAGCTTGCGAACCATATTCAGGTCCGTCTCAAACGGCACCCGGACACGCAGCTTCATGATCGCCCAATCGCGACTGTAGTTTTCGATCACGTCGATGGAACCGAAGGGCACGGTATTAAGCGCGCCGCGATGGTGGCGCAGTTTCATCGAGCGGACAGAGATTTGCTCGACGGTGCCTTTGGCCGCGCCAATGTCGATGTATTCGCCCAGACGGAAGGCATCTTCCAACAGGAAGAAGAAACCCGTCACAATGTCTTTCACCAAAGTCTGAGAGCCAAATCCGATGGCCAGCCCAACGACCCCGGCCCCGGCCAATAGCGGACCCGTCTCAACGCCGAGCGCCGATAGCGATACCAGAACCACGAGCATCGTCAGCACGATCAATGCCGCACGGCGCAGCAAGGGCAACAGCGTACGCGTCCGGCTTTTCCCCGGACCACCCGTCTCGCCCTCCATATCCGCGCTCACACCATGTTCAGCAGCATAGGCAGCGTCTTCGCTGGCGATTTTTTGGTCGAGGAAGACCCGAACCACCTGCCAAACCGCATAGGAGACGGCAACAATCGCAGCAATTTGGATCAGAGCACTAAAGATGCGGGATTGAATGCCGCCGTCGCTGGCCACGGTCAGATCGACCCGCCATGCAAGCGCGAGCAAGACGATCACGAGCAACAGCAAAGCAATCCGCGCCGTGCGCGCTGCAATGGACCAGCCGATTTCTGCGCTTCCGTCCAGCGCCGTCACCGCCCGCGCCAATGCCGCCTCTCCGATGGGGCTTAAGATCACCAACATGATCGTAAACACGCCCGCACCATAAAGCGGCAGGCCGCCCAAAAAGACACTGATCATCAATCCGATAAACAAAAGCGGCGGGATCACCATCGCCAATGTCGGCCAGATGCGCGCCGCCATTTGTCGGATGCGAGAGGGTTCTTCCGCGCCCGCAAGAATGTCTCCGGCGATTGCCCGACGCGAGATTCCAATCGTCACGGTCAAAAGAATGGTCGTCAAAATACCGACCAGCACCAACAGAAGGTCATGAACCGGTCCATGAATCCCCAGCGCCGCGAAGGAAGCACAACTAAAAAAGCCAAACGCCCCGAACCCGACCGTCATCAAGATCGCCCGATGAAAGCGGCGTGCGTCTCGATCATTCATGGCCGGTATCCGGCAATTCGGCCTGTCGGGGGAAAAGATTGCCCGACTGCCGCTCGCAATCAACGAAACGATCAGCGTCGCGGCAAGAAAGAAGAAGAACAGCGTTCGGTCACGGCTGTCATCCGGGGCGAAGATAAAGAATATCGCCGTCGCAACAAAACCGAGCACCAGAATGCCAATGCCTTCGACCAAGAGCTGACTAAGCAGAACACCGGCGCGTGATTTTGGCGCTTGCTCGCCCTGCCAACCGCGCCGCATTCGGCGTCGAAGAAGCGCAGAGGCAACGATCCCGGCAACAATCGACGCCACAAACGCAACGGCGAATTGTCCAAATCCGCCCCCTTCCCGCTTGTTGGTCATTTTTTTCCACCAACGCCCCGGCAGAGCAGGAAGTTTGTCGTAAGAACCGAAAATCTTTCCAGCCGCTTTTTTTACTTTGGTGAAATTGCGCTGGAATTTCCACGCCACCATCGCAGGGTTAAACGCGGGATCAGGCTTGGCTTCTGTGTCATCAAGCCGCTCAATAAGCAGCTTACGAACTTCCGCATCCGTCAGCGCGGAGATGTCCTCGGCAGCGCTCAGAGACCCCCCGCTCATCAGCGTCAAGACGAGTGCAAACAAAGCCAAAATTCGTTTCATGTGAGAATGCTGCCCGATAAACCGCAGATGAAAATGGTTTTTCCAGTGAACCAGTCACCGGCGAGATAGTTGGAGCAGGATATAACGGTGTGTCAAGGGCACCAGTCTTTACATGTTTAGTGAAGGTACACCCTTTACGAGCCTGTTACACCACAAAAAAATCAACCAAACATTGGATACGAAATCGGTCACCGCAGCCAGCAAGGCTCGGCAACCAATCTGTCTTTAGATTTCAGAATTTTTATATGATTTCAGCGTATTAGCTACGCTTCAGTGCATCACGGATTTCTTCAAGCAGAATTTCCTGACGCGGCGTTTCCTCTTCCGTCTCTTCGTCAGCCATGCCAGCCGCTTCTTTTGCTTTGTTCACAGATTTGATGATCATGAACAGCACGAAAGCGACAATCAGAAACGCAATGAGAGCGTTAATAAACAATCCATATTTAACCACAACCGGCTCACCATCAGCACCAGCGCCAAGGTTATAGCCGAGCTGAGAAAAATCGAGGCCGCCTGAAAAGAAACCAATGATCGGCATAATGACATCGCCGACAAGCGACGAAATAATCGTCCCAAATGCGCCGCCAATGATAATTCCGACGGCCATATCGAGCATATTGCCTTTGATCGCAAAATCTTTGAATTCAGAAATCATTCCCATGAGTACTCTCCCCTAGTGATCGCGCCATTCGCTACCGAACTTCCGTTACAACCGGCCTTTCCCGAAACGCAACTTCTTTCGCCTCGGACAGCGTAGGAAAGTCGCCGGCGTTGTCCCGAAACGGTGTTGCGTCAACCCCGCAGAGTTCCGCCCGTCACCTTCTCAACCGACGCGACGACCTTTGCCGCCAGCGCCTCGATTTCCTCGTCTTTGAGCGTTGCGTCTTTGGGTTGGAGGCGCACGGCAACGGCAACCGATTTTTTGCCTTCGCCCAGTTGCGTTGCCGCCTTCGGGCCGTCGAAAACATCGAAAATGCGGACGTCCTCGATCAGCGCTTTGTCAGCGGCACGCGCGGCTTTTCGAATATCTTCCGCCTCAAGCCGTGCATCAACGACAAAAGCGAAGTCGCGCTCGACCGCTTGCAGGTTATTGAGCGTAAGTGCGGGACGTGCCTTGGTCTTCGCCTTCGGGAACGGAATTGCCGCAAGGTGGATAATGAACGCGACCGCAGGCCCGTCGATGTCCATGCCCTTCGCCGCATTCGGATGCAACTCACCGATCTCGGCAATGGTGACTTTGGGTCCGAGCTTCAGTGCGGCTGAGCGACCGGGGTGAAAAAATCCGGCTGCCGAACGATCCGTTTGCAAGCGGTCAACCGGCGCACCCAGCGCGGTTAGAACCGCCTCAACATCCGCTTTAGCGTCAAAGAAATCCAGCCCTCGACGGGTTGCCGTCCATTCGCGTCCACTGGCATGGCCGACGCGGATTCCGGCTGCGACGATGGTTTCTTCGCCCGGCTCGGCGCCGTGGAAGGCCGCACCCACCTCGAACAATGCGAGATCCTTAAAGCCCTGCGCTTGATTGCGCGCCGCCGCCGCCAACAAACCGGGCAACGGACTAGGCCGCATATCAGACATTTCCGACGAAATCGGATTTTCCAGCTTCAGTGCATCACTCCCACCGCCGAAGAGTGCAGCCTCTTTCCCCGCAACAAATGTATAGGTCACGCACTCGTTCATGCCTTGCGCGGCGATGGCACGGCGGGCAATGGCGATGCGCCGCTGCATTGGCGTTAAACTGCGCTTCAGCGCGCCGGTCTGAGCGCGAGGCATCGGTTGCGATTCCAGCTTGGTCAGGGACGCGACACGCGCAACCTCTTCCACTAAATCCGCCTCGCCGCGCACATCAGGACGCCAAGGCGGCACGGCAACGCTCATTGGCTCTCCGACAGTGACCGTGAAACCAAGCTCGCTTAGAATACGAGTTTGCTCCGCCGCATCAACGTCCATGCCGACAAGCGTTTTGATCCGGTCGTGGCGAAGATCAAAGCTACGCGCGGTATCAGGCGCAGCCCCCGCGATGACCAGCTCAGACGCCTCGCCCCCGCACATGTCGAGCACCATTTTGGTCGCCAGTTCCATACCATCATGGGCGAATTCAGGGTCAATGCCACGTTCAAACCGATAGCGCGCGTCGGAATTGATCTTGAGCTTTCGCCCTGTGGTCGCCGTGCGAACCGGATCGAAATAGGCGCTCTCGATGAAGACATTCACCGTCTCTTCGGTACAGCCCGAGACCTCGCCGCCCATAACGCCGCCGATGCCTTCGGGACCGCTGTCATCGCAAATCAGCGTCATGGCATCATCGAATTCGTACTCTTTGCCATCCAGCGCGAGCAGCTTTTCGCCCGGCTGCGACAGCCGAACGTGAATATCGCCTTTGACCTTGTCGGCGTCAAAAACGTGCAAGGGCCGCGCACGATCATAGGTCATGAAATTGGTCATATCGACCAGCGCATTGATCGGGCGCAGACCAATCGCGCGAATACGCTGTTGCAGCCAATCGGGGGAGGGCCCGTTCTTGACGCCCTTGATATAGCGTCCCACAAACAGCGGACAGGCTTTGTCTTTCACGTCGTCTTTCAGCGTGACACCAATCGGCGAGGCGAAGGTTCCTTTGACCGCCTCGGTCTCAACCTGTTTCAGCGTACCGATGCCGCGCGCCGCAAGGTCGCGCGCCACGCCTCGAACGCCGAGCGCATCGGGGCGGTTCGGTGTAATGGCTATGTCAATGACAGGATCGTTGAGATTAGCATAGTCGATGAAACGCGCACCCATCGGGGCGTCTTCGGGAAGGTCGATGATGCCGTCATGGTCGTCGGATATCATCATCTCGCGCTCTGAACAGAGCATTCCGTTGGACTCGACACCCCGAATAACGCCGGGTTTAAGATCGACGCCCGTTCCCGGCACATGAGTTCCAACAGGTGCGAACACACCAACCAGCCCCGTCCGGGCATTCGGCGCACCGCAAACGACTTGGATGTCTTCGGAAGGTGCATCGGGGCCATTCGGCCATGCTTCGACGCGGCACAAGCGCAAGCGATCCGCATCTGGGTGCTGTACCGCTTCGATTACGCGGCAAATCCGAAAAGCCCCTAGCGTTTCAGCGGGGTTTTCGATTTCCTCAACTTCAAGCCCCAAATCGGTCAGAGCCGCAGCGATTTCCTCAACCCCCGCATCAGTATCGAGGTGATCTTTGAGCCAGGAAAGCGTGAATTTCATCGGTTTGGTCCGCCTGCGAATATCTTCGCGGGCGGTTTAGCGTATTCCCCGCCGGACGCAAAGGCTCACATGATCACCGAACGGATCATCGACGAGAAACGGCAAGCGACCCGCGCGCACATGCGCGGGTCGCCGCATGCCATGTCACGCGGCCATGTATTGATAGGTCTGAAAACTATCCATATCAGCCCTGTAGAACGTCATGATGTTCTTATCGCTGTCAAAGACATATGACGGCTTTGGACCGAGATGTTTGCGGGATTTCCGCATGTCTTGGCGTTCGGTCACTGAAGCAGCAGCAAGCTTGGTGCGGCTCAGGATCACGGGGGCAGCGGTGAGGGCTGCGGCGGACTTCAGAAAATCACGCTTGTTCAAGGGTCTCTCCAGTATAGGCCACGACAAACCGCGCAGCCCCTATGATGTGGGGACGAAACGAATATTTACAAGATATAGAAGAAAACCGCTATTTTCGGCCCGTTTGACCGTGGTATTCTCATCATCATGAGTGCCATTTTGAAAATAGATGATGCTGACTTCGAACCCGCTCTGCTGAGTTGCGAAGACATCATGCAGATGACCAAATCAGGCGTTCTGACTGAGGGTCGCGGTTATGAACTGATTGAAGGGGTTCTGGTCAAAATGGCGACAAAGCAAGGCCCGCATATCGAAGCTGAATCGGAACTTCTTCGGTTCTTTTTCTCATTTGTCGGACGGGAAACGCACGTCTCGTCCGGCCCAGCCTATACCTGAGCGACAACGTTATGGTCGAGCCGGATATACTGCTCGCACCATCCGCGATCTCTAGCGTTGATCTCAAGGGTCAGGACGTCATCCTCGCTCTGGAAGTTTCCGACGCTTCGCGAAAATACGACTTGGGAAGCAAAGCGCCGCTTTACGCGCGGCATGGCGTGGCGCACTATTGGGTTGTCGACCTTGTGGACCAAAAACTGATCCACCACAGCTCACCGAGCGGCGAAGAATATACCGTCGTCACGCCGGATAGCTGGGATGTCGCCGCGCCGCTGCCGTTTGAACCTGAGATTTCGCTCAGGCTTAGCGATCTATTTTAAGCACTCAACCCGACATGCAGGCTCGGAACATCCAACGTCCGGAAACCGTAATGGCGGAGCCAGCGCAGGTCGCTCTCGAAAAAGCCGCGCAGATCAGGGATCCCGTATTTCAGCATCGCGATGCGGTCGATGCCCACGCCGAAGGCAAAGCCTTGCCACTCGGCGGGGTCGATATTGCAGTTCGACAGGACTTTCGGATGAACCATGCCGGAGCCGAGAATTTCCAGCCAATCATCGCCCTCGCCCACTTTCAGCACGCCTTTATCCCATGAGCACCGGATATCGACTTCAGCCGACGGTTCCGTGAACGGGAAATGCGAGGCGCGGAAGCGCAGTTCAACGTTATCGACTTCAAAGAACGCTTTGACGAATTCTTCCAGCGTCCATTTCAGGTTGGCCATCGTGATGGATTTATCAATCGCCATGCCTTCGACTTGGTGGAACATCGGCGTGTGAGTCTGATCATAGTCAGAGCGATAAACCCGTCCCGGCGCGATAAAGCGCACCGGCGCACCCTCGGCCTCAAGCGTTCTGATCTGAACCGGCGAGGTGTGCGTCCGCAAAACGTGGCGCGTGCCATCCGCTTTCGGGGCCATATAGAACGTGTCCATCTCGGCCCGCGCGGGGTGTTCAGGGACGATGTTGAGCGCATCAAAATTGTGCCAGTCATCCTCAATCTGCGCGCCCTCTTTCACGTCAAAGCCCATATCTGCGAAGATCGCTGTGACTTCTTCGGTGACTTGCGAGACAGGGTGCAGCGTGCCGTGAGCGCGCGGGCGTGGCGGCAGGGTGACGTCAAGCCACTCGGTCGCGAGCCGTTCATTTAGAATCGCATCACCCAGCGCCGCCTTTTTTGCGGATATGGCAGCGTTAATCTCATCTTTGAGGGCATTGAGCGCGGGACCGGCGGTCTGGCGCTCTTCCGGAGTCATCTTACCCAGCTCACGCATTTTCAGCGCGACTTCACCTTTTTTGCCCACCGCCGCGACACGCGCGGTTTCCAGTGCGGTCTCGTCCACCGCATCATTCACGGCGCTAAGGTATTTCGTGCGAAGATCGTCGAGTTCGCTCATCAGTCTGTCCTGCTGGAGGGTTCGTCAGCAGCGGCTTAACAGACGCGAAACGGGAATTCCACCAAACGTCTGAATTGACGTATGGACTTTTTCAACACCATGCGCATAACGTCCGCGAAACACCGATGGAGACAGACGAATGGCGGATTACGATCCTGACAACTTCAAAGCCGGCGAAATGGACACCAGTGCTCAAGAGGCCACGTTTGACGGGTTCATGAAAACCTGCGTCATCACGACGATCTGCGTTGCTGTCATCTGCGTCTTTCTTCTGATTGTTGGCGTTTAGCGCACTGATTTCACTACGGAAGTAGTGGAGCGGAGATAAATGTCGGGCGGCCATTTACAAAGACGAAGCCGCCCTTAAAGCCGACGGTGAACACCTGTTCACCTTCAGCTTCGCCCTTTTTGGCAAAGCTGTTCAGCATCGTCCGAAAGATCACCGCTTGCTGCTCTGGCAACATCCCGGCGGCAACAATGCTGTCAAATAAACCGCTTAACCCCAAAAATCGAAGATCAAACGTCCCGTCAGGCCTGCGGTTCTCGACCGTGGCTTGTCCGTCGCCATTAAGCGTTACTCCCGCGATATTGGCTGTCAACTGCTCGAGATTTACCGCTTGCAGGCCAAGCGTCTGATCCGCGCGAAGGGCCGTATCAGCATTTGCGATCAGATTGAGGTTTGCGGGATCACGCGGAAAACGCTGACCGGGATCGAAAAATCCCCAAACCCCCTCATTCGCGGTCAAACCGGTGAGAGTCGCGGCGGCGGTGATCGGACCGGGTTGGTTGACCGGCGCACTTGAGTCTATGGAAACGCTGTCGAGCTTAAGTTCTGGCGAATTAATAAGCGCCTCTGAGACCGCTAAAATTTCTATATCGCGGCCCTCTCCAGTAATCCGCGCACCCGACCCCTCACGCTGTAAGCTGCCTTCTAACAGAGTGGAGCGGATTGTGATGTCGGCCAGCGGCCCGCCACGAACCGGCGTCAATCGCACGGTCTGGGTCTCCGGCAAGGCGAAGTTGACGACGCCCAGGTCACTGACCGAGGTCTCAAATGACAGCCAAGACGCCCGCCAGTTTGTGCGGGCCTGAATTTTGCCGATCAACGAGATCGCCTCGGTGCGTGGCTCTACGATTTTTCCACGATAGCCGAAAGGAAAACCGCCGATCTCGACCGACTGATACCGTGCCGCGATGCCTTGCTGGGCGAGGCGGGCAATCTCGGTGTCGACACCTGCACGAATTTTCGTCTGGCCGTAATACCAGCCCCCACTCCATGCCGCGCAAAGGACGCCAACTGTGCCCAATGCAACCTTCGACCATCTCCCCATTTTCACATCTCCTATCGCGCCGCAGCGTTGCGGAGGATATAGAGCAAGCAACGCTGGATTGGTACGGGTGAGATGTCTAAAGAATTTTGGGTTTTCGGCTATGGCTCTCTGATGTGGCGACCCGGCTTTGTGTATCAGGAACGTTGTGTTGCAGAGCTGGCCGATCATCAGCGCAATTTTTGTTTAGACTCAGTTCGTTATCGGGGAACTCCTGAGAGACCTGGGCTGGTCCTCGCGCTGGAACCCAAGAAAGGCGCATGTTGTCGCGGTATTGCGTACCGGGTCTCCGAAAGCGAGGCTGCAGAGACCTATGAATACCTGACAAATCGCGAACTTGTGACGCAATCCTATCACGAGATGACACTGCCGCTGCTCTTGGAGGATGGCCGTAAGGTCAAGAGTATCTGCTATGTCATTGATCAGACGCACGAACAGTATCGAAACGATCTTTCGGTGGACCAAAAAGCACGGATCATCGCCGAAGCGACCGGCCCCGCCGGAGCAAACAGCGAGTATCTTTTCAACACGTATAAAGACCTCAAGGAGATGTCGGTGACGGATGCCGAGGTCGAAGACCTTGTAAAGCGGGTCTGCGCGTTGATCGGGAGCGATGGGTCAGAGCTTCTGTGACGTTCCCGGGAAACCGCAACGCCATCATACCGCCCCTTCCCTCACGACGGCACGCACCCTACCTAAAGTCGCGGTCACGGCTTTTTAGTAAACTTTCGGTAAGGTCGTCTTCTGGAGGAATGCGAGTATGGCGAGCTGTGGATATTGCGGGATTGCCCATGTCAATACCGAGCCGCGCTGTGCCTCCTGCGGTGCACCAAAGGCTGCCGCCGATATTCACTGGCTGAAAAAAGAAGAACGGCAGGCGGTTCTGGAAACCTTGCAGGCCGAACTCGTCCTGAAACAAAGCACGCATAAACGGAAGTTTCCGGCGTGGGGATGGGTCGCCCTGATCATCTTGTTCAGCCCTTTGCTGATGCCATTGATGATACTTGCACTCGTCATGCTCTATGCGTTCGGGTCCGTCGCAAGCCCGCTGTTGCTCGGCGCGCTCGCATGGGGAGGATATGCATTCTACAAGTCGAGGCAGAGCTAGAGGCTATCAATTGCCTCGACGTTTTCTGAACAACTTTGGGCATGTCGGAAAAAGTCAGTCGCGAAACGCTCTCTTTAGATTGCGCGCCCCATCGAATTGACTCTCGGCGACACCCTCAAGTTTATTAAGACGGGTGGAGACAACGTCAGCGTCCCGAAACTGTGCGCCGCTCACATCGGCTCCCGTAAAGTCGGCACCTCCCAATGTCGACATCGAGAGATCAGCATTCGAAAAATTGGCGCCACGCAGTTTTGCAAACTCCATGTCCGCACGCGACAGCATCGCCTCTGAAAAGTCCGCACCATCAGCAACCGCCTTGCGTAAAACGCCGCGCATCAATCCCATCGACTGGTTCTTCATATCAGCGGAAAGATCAGCGCCGCTGAAGTTTGCGCCCTTCAGTGAGGCACGGGTGAAATCAGCGGGAGCACGCGCACCTGATAGATCGGCACCATCCAACGTCGCGCCGCCAAACTGGGTCATGAACAGCGACGCCTCTCGAAGACTGGCATTTGTGAGATCAGAATTCAAAACCCAAGCTTGATCTAAAATCGCATTATCGAGATTTGCCCGTCGCAGATTGATATTGTTCATCGCGGCTGCTCGAAAAATTGCGTTCGACAGATCAAGGTCCGAAAGATCAATGCCGTTGAGACGCATGCGGGTAAAGTCTGCGGGCGCATCCGATGTAGATGCCGCGATCCGCGCCACGACCTCCTCTCGTGTAAGTTCGGCCTCCGTCATGCGCGACGATGCCATGTCAACGCCGGACATGGCACTTTGCGATTGTGAGTGATTGGAAACGGTCATCATCAACATAGAAAGAGCAATCAGGAGAGCGTGTTTCATGAAATTTCCTTCACAATTACTGAGGATGAGAAATCGTATTTCTATTTATCCATCCAGATCAACCGGTGCGCGGTCGGGCCAAACGTCGCCGGGGCCGGGATTGCTGTGTGGGCACATGCCGCCGAATTGGGTCATCACGCCCCAGACGGCATTGAGGCCGGTTTGAATCGCGCCCTCAGCCCATGCGGGCGTCCACGAAACACCGTCGCCCGCTAAGAACAATCCGCGCTCGTCCGGGGACAGACCCGATTGCATAAAGTGCGAGAACATCCGCCAGTTATAGCGATAATGCCCCGGCAACGCGCCCTTGAACGCGCCAAGGAAATTGTCGTCGGCTTCCCAGTTGACGGTGATCGGATCTCCGATGATGTGGCTGGCAATATCGACGTTCGGGTAAATCTGTGCCAGCGCCGACAGCGCCAGCTCGACGCGCTTTTCCACAGGCAAGGGCAGCATTTTGTTCGCGTCGGTCATCCATGAATAGCTGAGGCAGATCACCCCCGGTTTGTCTGGGCCATTGTCGAACAGATACGTGCCGCGCGTCAGGCGGTCGGTCAGGGTCATCGACATGACGTCGCGCCCCGTCTTCGGGTCTTTGTCTTTCCAGAACGGACGATCAACCATCACAAATGTTTTGGATGATTGCATGTACCGGGTGCGGTCGAGCGCTTGCCACAGCTTCGGCCCGATCAAGTGTTCTTCGGTCTCGATGGAGGTGGTCAACAGCCAACTTTGGCAAGTCGCAATTACCGCGTCATAGGTCCGCATCCGCCCCCATTGATCCGTGATAGCCAGTCGTTCGCTGGGTCCACGAAAGATGCGCATCACGCCCGGTTTGGTCGCGCCTCCGTTCAATGACGCGAGGGTGGTTCCGGCGGGCCAATGGGTGAGCTTTTCCGGTGCGCGCCGCCATAGCCCCTGCGGCACCTGCTCCACTCCGCCAACAATATAGCGCTGATCATCGTCTTGCTCGGTCGCATTCACACGCAGGATTTCGAGCATGGAGTTCGGGAAATCTGAATCCCAACCTCCAGTGCCAAAACCCACTTGCCCAAAGACTTCACGGTGATGGAAAGACAGGCGCGAGAACGCCTGTGACGTCGTGAGGAAATCATAGAACGACCGCTCGTCCCACATCCGCGTGATCGGTTCCCAGATTTCGCGCACCCGCTTGGGGTCTTTAGCGCGGATGGCGGCCTTGAGCGCGGTAAAGTTTGCGCCCTCCTCCAGCGCATCATCCCACGCCTGCATGACCTCCTGAAAAATCTGCGGCAAATCAGCGGCGGTCTCGGCGTAGTGAGTTTGGCCTTCGATATCGATCACCGTAGAACCAGCGGCTTTGGTCAGCGGGTTCGGGAAGTCCTGCGCCGCGAGGCCCAGCCTGTCGGCATAAGACCAAAAGCACCGCGAAGAGAGCGGAAAGCGCATCCCGCCCAGCTCGGCGATGATCCCATCTGCGCCCTCAAACGGTTGCGACCGCAACCGCCCGCCGAACTGACCGGACTCGTAGACGATAGGCTTGAGACCCATTCGCATGAGTTCATAGGCACAAACCAGCCCGGAAACCCCGGACCCGATAATCGCCACCTCGGCTCCGTGCGCCTCTGACGGGATCGACCCAATGCCGTCCGGATGCGCCAGCCAATCGTCATAAGCGAAGGGGAAATCAGGCCCAAACAGGGTGATTTGCGGCTCGGTCATAGGATACCTTTAATACAAATCAGCGCGGCGATCTCTCAGATGGCTAATCTCGGCGCGGCGGCCGTGAAATACTTGCTTGTCCAGTTCAGCGAATATCAGCGTATCTTCTTCGGCGGCACTCGCGATCACTTTTCCATCTCCGCCCGCAACAACGGAGTGACCGAAATAATGGTTGCTGCGTTCCGTCCCGATATAGTTCGCATAGGCAACGACGAACTCGTTTTCTTCGGCGCGGGTGGGAATCATCTGGGTGGCAACCGTGGTGTAAGGCTTCATTGCTGCCGTCGGCACCAGCACGGCCTCTGCCCCGGCCAGAGCGTAGGCGCGCGCGACCTCTGGAAATTCGATGTCGTAGCAAATCGCAAGCGCGACTTTCCAACCGCAGAAATCGACCACATCGGACAGCGCCTCGCCGCGCGAGAATTGCGAGCGGTCCACGTCGCCCCATAGATGAGTCTTACGATACGTCGTGACCAGAGCGCCAGTGCGATCAATCAAGCACGCGGAGTTATATATCTTGTCGCCATCGCGTTCGGGCAAGCCCACGAGCAAACCAATGCCCCAGCGTTTGGCAATCTCTGTAATCTCCTGCATGGACGGTCCGTCAAGCGTCAGCGCCGCCGATTGAACCGAGTCCGCGCCAATGGCGTAGCCGGTGACATACATCTCGGGGGTTATCAAAAGATCGCAGACATGCCCTGCCGCTGTGCGCGCGGCATCATTGAGATTACGGATGGCTTGCGAAACGCCATCCGCTTGAGGTTCAGTTTGAAAGAGGCAAAGTTTCATTTTCAAATCACCTGATCAGATAGATCGCGCGCCATGCCCCAATCAGAAAACGAGGCGCACAGGCGGGCATTATTGACGTTCGCGTAAACATTTCATTGTCATACCGCCGGGAGATTCGTGAGTAAAGGCACAGACGATTTGCCTTAACCGACCCGTTTCACAGCTTCGCAAAGATTCGCCAGCTTTTCGCGGGCAAGATCTCGTCCGAGGATGGCAAGGCCACAATCGGGAGCAGCGATCAGACGGCTCGCATCAATGTGGTTCAATGCAGCGGTCAGGCGGGCGGCGATGGCCTCGACGGGTTCCACTTCACTTTGGGCTATGGCAATGCTGCCGAAGATCACGGTCGAGTGCGAAAACCGTTCCAGCAAGGATAGATCATTGTAGCGATGGGCATCTTCGATTGAGATTTGATCGACGCTTGAGCGGTCCACGGCGTCGGCAAGCTGGAAATAACTCTGCGGGTCAGCCTTGTGGTATTCGGTATCATCCAGCCCACCAGGATACCCACAGCACATATGCATGACACGGGTTACGGAATCCGGCACGCCATCGAAACAACGGTCGAGGCACTCAACGCCATAGGCCAGCGCACGATCGACATTGCGGGCAAAGAGCGGCTCGTCGACCTGTATGTAACGGCACCCCGCCGCCGCCAACGCCTTAATCTCAAAATTCAGCGCATCGGCGAGATCAAAGGCGAGTTGGTGCTCGTCGCTGTAATAGGCGTTCGCTGTCGTATCCATGATGGTGGTCGGGCCGGGAACGGTGATCTTGACCGGGCGATCCGTGAAGCCCTGCGCGACACGAAAATCGTGATCAAGGAAATGGTGGCCCCGCGGTTCGATCTTGCCCGAAATAGTCGGCAACTCGGTTTTATACGCACCGTCCCGTAAGACGCGATAAGTCAGGTTTTCAAAGTCAAAACCCATCAGATTACGACAGTGATAATGGATATAATTTTCGCGCCGCATCTCTCCATCAGTGGGGATGTCGATGCCCGCCTCGACCTGATCCGTAATCGCCTGTTTGGTCGCACGCACAAGCAGGTCTTCAGTTTCCGAGTCCGCATCACGCATCGCATCCGTATAGCCGCGCGTCACATCAGCGCCGGTGGCGGCGAGACCGCCGCTGACCTGAAACCAGTCCTGAACGGGAGTATAATCCGGCTTGGGATACGCGCCAATGCAGGTGGTCTGTAAAGTCATGTAGAGCCTCAAGCGCTAGAGATCATCAACGGTATCGACATCGCGGAGTTCTTCAAGCCGTGCAACCCGCGCACCCGGTGCCAAGGTCTTCAACGTGTCCGAAAGGGTGTGCTCGCTGGACCATCGCACGCCTTGCATAAAGCCGCGCGGAGTTTTGCCGCCGCGCAGCCCAACTAGCCAATACCCGCCATCGGGCGCGGGGCCAAAGACGGCATCATGTGCACGCAAGGCAGAGACGGCCTCCGCGATGTGATGCGGCTCAATCCCCGGAATATCTGCACCGATAATGATTACCGGCCCCGGCCCAAAACGGCGCAGGGCGCGGGCCATGCGGTCGCCAAGATTCCCCGATCCTTGTGGCCAACGCCCTGCATCAGGCGGCCAAGCGCGGCTGTTCACAGCTAAATCGGGGGCAACCGCGAGCACCGTGCGCCAGCGCGCATCCCGCGACAGCCGCCGGATTAGCGCGCTGCTTTGGGCGCGAAACCAGTTCGCCGCCGCCGCCATGCCGATCCCTGCCCCAAGACGAGTTTTCACCCGCCCCGGCCTCGGCTCTTTGACGAAAATTACGAGAGTGGGTTTCATTGGACGCCCAACATTCGGTCCGCCAGCATCGGCACATGTGCATATTCACCCGAATGCAAACCTGAATGATTTTCCATGCCCGGCTTCGTCAACAGACGTTTTCTTTCAATCCAGTTCTCAATCCTGCGCGCCGGTTTTTCTCGCCACCCAATATTGAAAGCGCAGAGCTTCGTAAAAAAGCAAATCTCGTGGTAGTCAACGTGGTCATGCAACCACCAAGCCAGCGGCTTCCATTCGCCGGTAGCTTCGTAATGCTGCAAATACGCAGGAATAACGATGGTTGCTGACGCACCAAGCAACTCTTCTTCTTGCGTTCGATAACCCCAAATATGAGCCGCATAATTTTTTTCGTTCGCCGCGCATGTGCCATAACGCTCGCGGCCAAAATCATTGACCTCTGGCGAGCGATACGCGGATCGAATGACGACGCGCCCGAACGTGTCCTGAAGCGGTTCAAGAATTGTTTCGCAGAACCGAGTGCCAGCCTCGATAAAAGTTTCAGGATCATCAGGCAAATTGCGAAAGCCGTGATGGATCGCAATCGTGCTAAATAAAAAATCCCGGACGAAAAAAGTTTTCGACAACCGGACACGCCCGAATTCTTCTATTCCTTTGACGCTTCCTAGAGAAACCCGGGCTGTCATTCCGCGTAGTCCGAACCTTCCTCATCGAGTATCTGGCGCAGCTCCGCCAGGTGCAGGTCGTGGGAGACCGGGTAACTTTCGATTTCCTTCGCGACCTTTTCTGCCACCGCCTCCGAGAGCATCCGTAAGGGACGTCCGGTGGACAGCGCAGTCAGATAATTGCGACAGGCCCGTTCGAAAAGGTAAAGCCGGTTAAAGGTATCGCCAACCGTCTCGCCAATAACCATGATGCCATGATTACCCATGATCATGACTTTCTTGCGCGGGTCGGAGAACATGGCCGCGCAGCGCTCGCCCTCATCCTCAAAGGCCAGTCCGCCGTAATCCGCATCAATGATCTGTCGGTCAAAGAACATGCAGGCGTTTTGGTCCAGCGGCGGCAACACCGGGTCTTCGAGGCAGGCCAGCGCCGTCGCGTAATGCGAGTGAACATGCATTACACATTTTGCATGAAGGACATTTCGGTGCAGCGCGCCGTGCAGCCCCCAAGTCGTCGGGTCTGGCGCGTTCGGCCCCTCCAACACGTTCGGATCGTCGGCGTCAAGCAGCAACAACTCAGACGCGCAAATTCGGCTAAAGTGCCGCTGATTTGGATTGCAAAGGAATTGCTTCCCATCCGTAGACACCGCAAAGCTGAAGTGGTTCGCCACCCCTTCATGCATGTCATACCGCTCGGCCCAGCGAAACGCCGCTGCGAGATCGCACCGCGCCCGCCAATGGGGATCGTCGGAGCGGTCTGTGATGAGGTCTTCTTCAACAATGGCGTCCATAACGTATTCCTAAAGGCCTGATTTGTGCGTCACTCGACAGTTTGCAAAAAATCACAGCGACCGCCAGCTTAAAGAAGGTTCAACTTGAGATGTGTCTGGTCGAAAAGAAGATGCGCGGTCGGTACTGCGGGCGGGAAGCAGGCAATTTCGGGCGTTGCTTTCCGGTCCGCCCTCGGAAATGCTGTTTGGAGGCTATTCGGGAGGCAGGCATGGCAAAATCCATTGGATATATCGGGCTTGGCGCTATGGGGGCGCCTATGTTGATGCGGTTGGCCGAGGGTCGGTCATCCGATCAGGTCTTTGGATATGATCTCTCCCCCGGCGTCACAGCGCGGGCCTGTGGAAATGCAGGTGCAACGGCATGCGCCTCGATTGCAGAGATCGTCGCGGCGAGCGAGATTCTCTTTTCTTGTGTTCCCAACAATGATGTGCTGCGGGAAGTCTATTTAGGCGACGGCGGCGTTATCAGCGCGGCGCGTCCCGGCACCGTCACGATTGATTGCTCAACCGTTGGACCCGATGTGACGACCGAAGTGCATCGCGCGTTGGCCGCGAAAGACGTGAGTCATCTAGATGCATCGATGCTTGGGTCCGTCAAACAAGCAAATGAAGGGACGATCAGCTTTGTGGTCGGCGGTGAAGCCGAAGCGCTGGAGATCGCACGTCCTGCCCTCGAAAAAGTCGGCGGCTTGATCCGCCATTGCGGGCCGAGCGGTGCGGGCAATCAGATGAAATTGTTGCACCAAATCCTCGTTGCCGGCCATGCGGTCGCCGTCGCCGAAACAATGGCGTTGTGCGAGCATGTCGGCGCGGATGCCGGTGCGTTTTACGACATCGTCACACAAGGCACCGGCTTTGCCTATTCGCGGTATTTCGAGAACCGCGTGCCGAGAATGAACGACGGGGATTACTCGCCGCTATTCATGCTGAAATTCATGCTCAAGGATGCGCGGCTAGCACGGGCGATGACCGAGACGAGCGGCACCCTGCCTGCTCTGGATGCCGTGATCGCAACGCTGGAGTCAGGGGATGAGAACGGTATGGGCGATGAGGATTTTTCGTCAGCCATGAAGGTTGCACTGGGGCGGTTTGAGGCCGCGAAAGCTTAAACAGATGGATCACAAAACCTTCCTCGCCTCGTTATCTGCCGATCAACGCGAACATTTGACGGCGCGCAACGACGCAAAGGGATTGGTTCATCTCGCGGGGCATTGGGGCGCGATTGCACTTTGCTCGTTGCTGATCCTTTGGGGAGTGCCGATGTGGCAACTCCTGTTGCCCGTGCAGGGCGTCTTGTTGGTTTTCCTTTTCACGTTGTTGCATGAAACCAGTCACAAGACACCTTTCGAGAGTGACTGGTTGAACGATATCGCGGGCCACGTATGCGGATTTGTGATCGCGCTACCCGCGACATGGTTTCGGTATTTCCACTTCGCCCATCACAAGCATACGCAAGTCCCCGGCAAAGACCCCGAACTCGACAGTCCAAAGCCGAGCACTTGGCTGGGATATGCCCGACACGTCTCCGGCATTCCGATCTGGATCAGTCACGTCAAGACACTGGTCAAGAACGCACGAGGGCTGATGAGCGAGCGCTATATTCCGACGCCGCGCCGGGCCGCAATCATCCGGGAGTCGCGGCTTTACCTGTTGGGATATGCCGGTTTGCTGGCCGTGAGTATCTGGCACGCGTCGATGGCACTGATCTATATTTGGCTGCTGCCCGCGTTGCTGGGGCAGCCGTTCTTGCGGCTCTATCTGCTCGCTGAGCATGGGCGCTGTCCACTGGTCGCAAATATGTTCGAGAATACCCGGACGACTTTTACCAGTCGGTTGATACGAGCATTGGCGTGGAACATGCCTTATCACACCGAGCACCACACTTATCCGTCCGTGCCGTTCCATCGATTGCCTGAACTACACGAGATGATCGGTCCGCATTTGCGCGTGACGTCGGATGGATATGCGGCGTTCCATCGGGAGTATGCGAGTGAGGTGTTGGAATGAGGGAAGTGATTGAAGATGTATAAGCTGTTTTACGCCCTAAAGAGTGCCTCAATGGGCGTTCGGGTGTTGCTGGAAGAGATCGGCGCGCCTTACGAGTTGCTGCCAACCTCCGTCGATGCGGGCACGCCTCGCCCGCCCGAACAACTGGCCATTAATCCCAACGGTTGGGTGCCGGTGCTGGTTTGGGAGGACGGGCACATGTATGAATGCGCCGCGATCACAATCTTTCTGTGTGACCGGCATCCCGGCGCAGATCTTGCCCCTGCCATCGACGATCCAGCGCGCGCAGTCTTTTTGCAAACGCTCATTTATTTTTCGAACTCGATTCAAAATGCGTTTCAGCTCACCTACTATCCCGACCGTTTTGTGGACACAGCAGCGGATGAACCAAGCGCACAGCAACGCGGCAATCGGCGGCTGCGCGAAACTTGGCGCGTGATCGACGATCAGATTGGGTCGAATGAATGGGTTTTGGGAGATCGGTTTAGCGCCGCAGACATTTACCTGTTCATGCTGACCACATGGCTACGCCCAGCGAAGGGACATCCGACCGTTGATGAATTCCCGAATGTAAAGCGCATCGCCGAAAAGGTTGTGCAACGCCCCAGCGTCCAGAAAATTTACCAGCCGTGGATTGAAAACCCGAACTATTGACGAAAGCTGCATGACTGGAATGTGTCGTTCCGGCGGAGGAACGGCGCTTGGTGCGGCTTTGCACAGATGACCCTAAGCCAATGCCAGCCGTGCCGCCTCTCCCAGTGCTTTCATCATTGCCCGATAGGGGACGGGGCCATAGCTGATGCGGGCGACGCCGAGGCTGGCTAACTTTTCGTTCGGCGGGGTGCCCGGTAGGGCGATGATGTTCACCGGCAGGTCGATGGCACTGCATAGTCGTGCGATCATTGCTTCATCTTTCAGACCGGGCGCAAAAAAGCCATCGGCTCCAGAATCCGCATAGGCCTTAGCGCGGGTGATGGCGTCATCCAGCATTGCGCGGGAATGAGCGTCTGGTTTCACTTTCAGGAAAACATCCGTGCGCGCATTGACAAAAGCGGGAACACCGCTCGCGTCACAGGCTTTGCGAACCGCAGCCACGCGCGCCGACTGCGCCGCCACCTCGTAAAGACCCTGACCGCCAACGATTTGGTCTTCGAAATTAAATCCGACAGCCCCGGCACTTAATCCAGCATTGACCGAGGCAATGACGGCATTAGCATCACTGCCGTAACCGCCCTCAAGGTCCATTGTCACGGGTAAATCGGTAGTCTTCACAATCCGCTTGAAGTTCTCGCAGGCCAGTTCCAGCGGGATTTTTTCACCATCGGGAAAACCATTGGCCATCGCGACCGGGGCCGAGCCTGTGGCCAATGCTTTGGCCCCCTCAGCTTCAACGGCTTTCGCGCTGCCGGGATCCCAGATATTGAACAAGATCACGGGGGCACCCTTGACGTGAAGGGTTCGAAATGCGGCGGCTTTTTCACTTTGTGTCATATCGCGTCTCACAGTCCAAATGCAGAATACGGGATATAGTCGACGGTCTCGCCCGCGTCGACCCGGTCGCGATTATGAGATAGCTCGATCAATCCGTCCGACCATCGCAAGCCGGAAATCAGACCGGAGCCTTCGGAGCGGAATTTTTCGACTTTGCCAGCGCCGATATAGCGCCCGCGCAAATATTCGGTTCGGCCCGCGCGTTTCTTGGCGGGATTGGTCAGCGTGACCGGAAAGCGTAGTAGCTCCGGCCAATTTGCGCCGCCCAACCGCAACAGCGCCGGACGCGCAAACAGCAAAAAGCAGACAAACGCCGCAACAGGATTTCCCGGCAAGCCGAAAACCGGTACTTGACCGATTTGACCCATCGCCAGTGGCCTGCCCGGTTTCATCGCGATACGCCATTGAGTCATCGCCCCCAATGCCGCGAGTTCGCGCGCGATGTGGTCCTCATCACCGCCCGATGCCCCGCCGGAGGTCACAACGGCATCCACCTGATCCGCCGCGTTGATGAGCGCGGCACGAATGGCGTCGGCAGTATCTGGGACGCGCCCTAGGTCAATGACATCACAGCCAAGCGTCTGCACCAACCCGGCGAGCATGGGGCGGTTGGCGTCAAATATCTCGCCATCCTTGGGTGTGTCAGCAGGATCGCACAGCTCGTCGCCCGTGGACAGCACCGCGACCCTCAGCGGGCGGTAGACCATCAGCTCCGCAATGCCCACAGAGGCGGCTTGCGCCAGATCCATCGGCGATAGCAGGCTTCCGGCGCGGAGCGCGACATCGCCCATCGCCATGTCTTCGCCCGCCTTGCGCCGATTGGCCCCGGCTTTTAGACCCAACCCGAAAGTGATGGCACCGCCAGTGACCTCGACATCTTCTTGCATGACAACCGAGTCTGTTCCTTGCGGCATCACGGCCCCAGTCAGGGTCCGCAGCGCATGGCCAGCGGGAACGGTCCCTGCAAAAGGTGCCCCCGCCGCCGCGCGGCCCGTTTGCAAGGTCAGCGATTGTTCGCCTTCGGGGGAGAGCGATTCATGTGCGACGGCATAGCCATCGACGGCAGCGTTATCATGCGGCGGCGTACTGCGCTTCGCAACGGCATCCCGCGCCAGCGAACGGCCCAATGCTTTGCCCAGCGGAAGGGTCTGGGTTTCCGTGACCGGCTCGATCCGCTCGCGCAGAGTCGCAAGGGCGGTATCAACAGGCGTCCATTCAACACCGGGCGGCAAGGCGAAGCAATCATTCTTGAGCATGTTACGCCATCCTCACATGCGCGAGGATAAAGTCCGCAATGGCTTTCGCATCATCAAGCGGCAGTTGCGGGCGGTCGATCTCTAACGGGGCATCCGTGGCAATCAATTTGATCGTATCATCATCCGCCGCGATCAGGTCTTTGCCGGTCTCAGCGCGGTATGCTTCGACCTTGGGGTGACGGTCACGTTTGTATCCTTCGACAATGACCAAATCACAGGGCGACAGGCGCGCAAGCAACTCTTCAAGGCTCGGCTCATCTTCGTCGCGCAACTCATGGATCAAAGCCCAACGCTTGCCAGACCCGACGAGAACTTCATGCGCGCCAGCCTCTCGGTGGCGATAGGAATCGCGGCCCTCGTGGTCGATGTCAAAGGCATGATGTGCGTGTTTGATCGTCGAAACGCGCAAGCCCCGCGCGGTGATCTCTGTCACCAAACGCTCGACCAACGTTGTCTTGCCGTTGTTCTTCCACCCCGTCACGCCGAAGATTTTCACGCCAGCAATCCTTCAGCTTCGATCAGGTCTTCGGGCGCGTTGACGTTGAAAAATGGATCGAAGGGTGCGGCCTCGAAAACCGCTTCGGCGCAGCCATGCGGGGCAGTCCAGCGATCAACCTTTCGCATCCCCTCCGCCATCGCCCCGCGCAAATCATCGGCCAGCGACACCGGCCAAAGGCCAAAGACCGGATGAGTCCGCTCGCCGGTTTTCGCACAAGCGAGTGGGACGCCCTCTTCTGTCGCTGCGTTGCGAAGGCGCGTCACCAAATCGACCGGAAAGAACGGCGTATCCACGGCAACCGTCACGATATGTGACAGCCCGTGTGAAGTCGCATGATCGAGGCCAGCCAAGACTCCCGCAAGCGGCCCCGCGCGGCTGTCATCCGGGTCTGGGATCACCGCCAGATGTGAAACCGCAGCAAAACGCGCCGGATCGTCATTGGCGTTAATCACCAGCGCATCGACTTGCGGAGACAGGCGCTCGATCGCACGGTGCAGCAACGTCTCGCCGCCCAACTCGATCAGCGCTTTATCGCCGCCACCCATGCGCCGCGCCAACCCTCCGGCCAAAATCACACCTAATGTTTTCATGCGAACGGCGAGACCCCAAAGAACCACGAATGACCCAGCATCAGGGCAACCCAAGCGACCAACCCAAGTGGAATCGAGGCCCAAGCGACGAATTTATTCTCAGAAACGGTTGGCAAAGCAGGCTTTCCAGTCTGCTTATTGATCATTATCACCGACAGAACCGCCCAGATCAGCAAACCGCCAAACAAGACGAGCGAGCGAACATCCCCATTGACGATCAGATGCAGGATCGCCCACAGCTTGAAGCCCGTAAGCTGTGGGTGACGCATTCGCGCCGCCAGTGCCGCGCCAGGATAGGTACTGAAGAACAGGATCAACGCTACCGCCATCAACCCAATAACGATTATCCGTATCGCATGCGGAACGGTCCAAAGAATATCTGCAAGTGCCTCGCCATACCCGCGCGCCATCATCCAGACACTCAGCAGCAGCATCGCCGCGACCACCACTTTGCGGACGAGCTCCGGAAATAACCCGAATATTCCGGGCATGATCCGATGTGCCAAATGCGCGAGCGTGAACAGCACCACCCCCGCAATCAAGACCGTCATTTTGCCTCCTTCGCCGCCTGTTTAAGCGCGCCGCATTCTTCATCGAGCCATCGCTCCATCACAACGGTCTCCGCATCATCATAGCCGAGCTTTTCGTAGAAGGCGACGGTCGGGGCGTTGGTTCGGCGGACCATCAGGTGCATTTTTGGCATCCCGTGGGCACGGCCCCAGTCTTCGGCGGCAGCCATCGCTTTTTCGCCCCACCGCTCACGGCGATGATCGGGGGACACGCCCAAATAATACACCCACGCCCGATGAGCATCGTGACCCACCATGAAGGCCGCGATGATCTCTGCCCCCTGTTCGGCGACAAAGATTTCCGCATTGGGATTGCTCCGCGCGAGGGCAATGTCGGCCTCTGGCGGGTTCCACGGTCGGATCAGGTCACACGCGGTCCAAAGCGCAATGATCGCCTGAGTTTCCGTATCTCGCATGGGGCGGAAGACGCTCACATCACCCCCAGTGCCGAGCGGAAGCGGTTCTTAATTTCGACGCCATCGCGGGAAGGCATGACTCGCTTTTCTTCTCCAGTAGCGATGGTGATCGCAGCGAGGCCCAGCGAGCCGCCTTCGTGGATTCGTGCCCACAGGTTTTCGATACCTGAGAGGTCGGTGACGCGCGCAGTCCAGTCAAAGCCGACGCTCTCTGCGACCCGTTCCAATGCAACACCGTGCCCGGCATGGCTGCGCTGTGCGCCGGTTTCGCCAAATTGCCCATTATCCAGAACGGCTATCGTCAGGTTCTTTGGTGCCTGCACAGCAATAGTGGCAAGTGCGCCGAGGCCCATCATCGCCTCGCCATCGCCGGTAATAACGAGGATTTTGTCATCGGAGCAAGCGTTTGCGAGACCCAGACCAATCGTCGCCGCACTGCCCATCGCGCCCCAAAGGTAATAATTGCGCGGGTGGTCCTCGACAGCCGCGACGTCATAGGTCGGGGAGCCGAGGCCGGTAACGACCAGCAAATCTCCACGGTCCTTTAGTAGAGCCGCCACAGCCTCTCGCCTGTTGAGCGCTACCATGTTTTCGCTCCGATCAGGCGTTGACCGAGGAGGACGGCGCAGGCGCAATCGCCGTCAAAGGCCATCACCGCCGCGCCTTTGATCAAGGGAGCAACGTCTTCGGGTCGGTCCGCACGCCATGTCCGCACACCCATTTCGTTAAGCACGGCTTCGGTGGCTTGGCCCATCGGATTTTGCCATTGATTGAACTCCGCCCAATCCCCGCGCATGGTGACGACCATCAGCAAAGGGAACTTGGCGTTGGCATTGAGCGAGAGCGTGTTGATGCAGTTGCC